>JAMPIU010000074.1 GCA_023667845.1 Dehalobacter sp.
GGGAAGTAACTGTGGGTGAGGTGCCGGTGGTTAAGAAAACCCTGCCGCTGATCAGGCAGAAAATGGGCATGCTCTTCCAGAACCCCGACGACCAGCTGTTTATGACAACAGTGTATGATGACGTGGCTTTCGGACCGCGCAACTACAAGCTGGATGAGCGGGAGGTGGAGAAGAGGGTTAGCCGGGCGCTGGAGACGGTTGGCATTGAGCATTTGAGGAACCGGGCGCCTTACAAGCTCTCGGGGGGCGAAAAACGCGCCGCTGCGATAGCGACTGTGCTTTCCATGGCGCCCGACATCATGGTGTTGGATGAGCCTTCTTCAGCACTGGATCCCAGGTCCAGGCGAAGGCTGATAAATCTTCTGAAAGGTTTCTCACATACAAAAATAATTGCGACCCATGACTTGGACCTGGTACTTGAGCTTTGTGATAGAACCATTGTGTTGAAAGACGGGAAGGTAATATCTGACGGAACCACGGCAGGTATTTTAACTAATGTTGAGCTATTGGAACAAAGCGGGCTTGAAGTGCCGCTGTGCCTGCAGAATTGCCCAGTCTGCGGGAAAAAGCAAAACCAATGATTCATCCTATTTCAGGAACTTGCTGACAGCGTCGTTTAATCTTTTGATCATCTCTGTGTCGCCTTCCTCGCAGGCGTGGACAAGGCAGTGATTGATATGATCATTTAAAATAATTTTACCCGTGTTGTTTAAAGCGGAGCGGACAGCGGAAAGCTGAATCAGAATCTCGCTGCAGTCCACATCTTCTTCAACCATTGTTTTGATCCCCTTGAGATGGCCAATAATTCTGGCCAGCCGGTTGACCACGTTTTTCTTGTTCGGATGATGATCAGCGTGAGAATGGGCCATTTGGGCCTCCTCCTTTAATAAACGGATGTAAAAAAAATGTTATACTTATGTTTATTCTGGGCTCCATTATATTTCACCTTCAATATTCCAGGTGATATGAAAAAGTGATTTCCACATGAAAATATGACAAAGAAAAAACAGCGCCAACCACTATGTTTCAAGTGGTTACGCTGTTCTTTCTTTGCCTTTCCTGCATAAGTCAGGTTGTTTACTTTAAGGATACCATAAACATGATTAATTAAGCTAATAGTTAAGCTTTTCTGATGTTGACTAAAAAAGCTTTGTATTCGGGAACAACAACGTTGGCATCACCGATAAAAGGT
>JAMPIU010000075.1 GCA_023667845.1 Dehalobacter sp.
AGTCCACCGTGCCGGTGGGCACCGGTCAAAAGGTTAAGGCGGCAATACAAACTATTCTTTTTGAACGTGGTATTGACTATGCTTTTGATGTAGTATCTAATCCCGAATTCTTAAGGGAAGGATCTGCCGTACACGACTTTATGCATCCTGACCGGGTTATCCTGGGCGCTGAAAGCGAAAGGGCATTCAACACAATGAGGGAGGTCTACAGGGTACTTTATATTAACGAAACTCCTTTTGTTGAAACCAACCTTGAGACTGCTGAGATGATCAAATATGCCTCAAACGCTTTTCTTGCCATGAAAATCACGTTTATAAACGAAGTGGCGAACGTGTGTGAAAAGGTCGGCGCGGATGTCCAGAAAGTAGCCAAAGCGATGGGGCGAGACGGGCGTATCGCACCAAAGTTTCTGCACGCGGGACCAGGTTACGGTGGAAGCTGTTTTCCTAAAGATACCAGAGCTTTGATAAAAATAGCCCGGGACTGTGGTGAGGCAATGTCCCTTGTTGAAACAACAGTGTCGGCTAATGAGCGCCAGAAGATGAAGATGGTCCAAAAAATCGCAGAGGCCATGTGTGGGCTTGACAATAAAACCATTGCTATTCTCGGCGTGACTTTTAAGCCAAATACAGACGACATGAGAGACGCGCCGTCACTGGTTATCCTCCCGGAACTTGTCAAGCGCGGCGCACTGTTGAAAGTTTATGATCCTGCGGGACAGAAAGAGGGCAGCTGGCGTTTATCTAATATTAATGACAGCATCACCTGGTGTGCTGACGCCTATGAAGCTTTGGAGAACACAGATGCCACAGTAATTCTGACGGAATGGAATGAATTCAGGAACCTGAATTTTGATAAGTTTAAGGAAATTGGCGCTGGCAACTATTTCTTTGACCTGAGAAACATATATGATAAAAAAATCATGGTCGAAAAGGGCTTTAAATATTTTGGTGTGGGTGTTTGATGATGCAGCTAAAACCGGTTGATGATAATAAGATATATTTGGTGACAGGCGCGGCCGGTTTTATCGGTATGCACCTGTCTGATAAGCTTTTACAACTGGGCTGTACCGTAATTGGCCTTGATAATATGAATAATTATTATGATGTCCGGCTGAAATCTGCAAGATTGGACGTCCTTAAAAAACATGAGCGTTTCACCTTTTACCAAATGGACCTGGCTGAAAAAA
>JAMPIU010000076.1 GCA_023667845.1 Dehalobacter sp.
AGCTGGATTCGCTAGTAATCGCGCATCAGCCACGGCGCGGTGAATACGTTCCCGGGCCTTGTACACACCGCCCGTCAAGCCATGGAAGCCGGGGGTACCTGAAGTTCGTAACCGTCAAGGAGCGACCTAGGGCAAAACTGGTGACTGGGGCTAAGTCGTAACAAGGTAGCCGTACCGGAAGGTGCGGCTGGAACACCTCCTTTCTGGAGAGACGCCTTTTGGGATGACCGGGCCAACACCGAGAAAACGGAACAAATGGGAGGAAGCCATAGAAAATACGTGAAAAGGGCGATAAGATCTTTTTCAGGATAGGCTTCCGGTTCACGATTTTTTTATTTTTTTTAAACGATCAACGTACGAGGTACCAATAAAAAAGGTAGTACGCTGCTGAACAGCCCCGACAGCAAGAGAAGGGTTGATGTCTTCAAGTGCAAGATAAAATGTGTATTTAATGATATGACCCGCGCATTGAGGCGGGAGGAGAAGGAATCCGTGAACCACCTCTTGATGAAAAAGAAGGAGGCGGCCAGAGAAACCCCAGACATCCCGTTGATGCCCATAGGAAAAAAAGAGAGAAGGGATGCCGACAGCAAACCAGCCAGTCCTATAGCTCAGTTGGTTAGAGCGCTACACTGATAATGTAGAGGTCGGCAGTTCAACTCTGCCTGGGACTACAGGAAAATGATGCGGTGATTGTTTGATTCGATGATTGGAAGATGAATAATCGGCAAATCAGTCAATCAGCAGATCGGGGGATTAGCTCAGCTGGCTAGAGCATCTGCCTTGCACGCAGAGGGTCAACGGTTCGAATCCGTTATTCTCCACGGAAAAAAAAGAAAGGCGAACGGGCGCGTTCGTTTCTGGAAAGAAGAAATATTGATGTTTGAAAGTCCGTACGGGGACAAGAGAAAGAGGAAAGAAAAACGGGAAAAGGTGGATTCACTTTTCTGTTTCCAACTTTTTCAGCAGGCGGTTCGACTCCGGTTCAGACAACGATCGATCAGCTGCCGTTATTGATTCGGCAGGCGCGATTGAAGCGATCTTTGACATGATGAAATTAAAACAAGAGCAAATAACAAAGTAAATAAAAGTTCATTGAAGCAATAGACTTTTTCTCGCTATAGCAAAGATCAAGCGCAGCTTGACCTCTGCACATAGCTTAACGAAAAAGTTCATTTTTAAGAAC
>JAMPIU010000077.1 GCA_023667845.1 Dehalobacter sp.
TCCCCAATGAGCATCAATTGGCCAGAGAGCTTGGTGTCAGCCGTACAACAATACGTGAGGCGGTAAAAATACTTGTAGCAAACGGTATACTGACAATAGAGCGAGGCCGCGGCACATTTGTTACTGAAAGGCCGGATTCACAAAATGACCCCTTTGGAATCTCTTATATAGAGGATAAAAAAAAGTTGGTGCATAACTGGTTTGAAATGCGCCTGGTACTTGAACCTGCTAATGTGCGGATGGTAGTGGAGCGGGCAAGTGATGAAGAAATTCGGAAAATAATAGCATATGAAAGAGAAGCAGCCGAACTAATAGAATCCGGCAAGCCGTTTTCAGAAGCCGACCAGCGGTTTCATGCAGCCATTGCAAAGGCAACACACAACAGCGTAATTGAATTGATGCTGCCAGCAATTGAAACAGCTATCGGTGATGCTATCAGTACAGCAGTATATATAGGAGCTCATAGACGGGCTATTGAAAATGCTCTGACCAATCACCGCAATATCGCCCATTTTTTAGAGCAGCGGGACGCCGATGGCGCGGCTCTTGCCATGTATTATCACATTAAAAGAGGAATGACTGATTTAGATCATTAAATAATGATATGTTTCGTTAGATTTGAAAAAGCTATGGTGAATATCAGAAATGACATTCACCATAGCTTTTTAATGCAAAAAATAAAAATGGCTCCCCAAGTTGGACTCGAACCAACGACCCTGCGGTTAACAGCCGCATGCTCTACCGACTGAGCTATTGAGGAGTATTTAAACCTGGCGGCGATCTACTCTCCCGGGACCCTGCGGTCCAAGTACCATCGACACTGGAGAGCTTAACTTCTGTGTTCGGGATGGGGACAGGTGTGGCCTCTCCGTCATTGCCACCAGATTATTCGGATTGTGATAACCTTCACATAACTTCGTCAGTCATCGGCCTCATAATGCTCACGTATGTCTATATACGCTCCGCTTATTCGGCCTCGCCTTCCTTGTTCTGCTCGGTTCTGCCAATCCTCTGCCGTAACATCATTAGTTCCTCGCTTCTGATGCTTCTCGGTTTGATTGATTCTGACAATCCATATTTAATTTTTCAAAGGTAAGAATCTTTTTCGCTGACAAATTCCATAAACTGTTTCTGCCGCACTCGGCTTCCGCCCAGTGCTCTCGCAACAGGGAATTTG
>JAMPIU010000078.1 GCA_023667845.1 Dehalobacter sp.
CGCCATCAAGTTCAGGAAAATTCAGTTTGTCACCGGTTTGATAGCTTTCTTTCGGAAAATAAGTAAGACCAGCACTCGCTTTGCGAGAAGCCTCTGCGGATGCACGCTTTTCCAGGAGGTGCTTAATTAAAACTCGACTGAGGTTTTGGATGGAAAGAGGTTCTTCCGTTTCAAACAGAAAGTTGGTAAGATACTGCAGGTCATCTGTACCGATAACTACCTTTTCCCAGTAGTTATTGGTTTTCTTAATGGGTGAAACGGTCATAAAATCCTCTTATAATTCAAGTATTATTAGATTATACATTAAATACACAGAGAGACAATCAAAAAATGAAAACAGACGTTCAAAAAATCAGTGCAATGGGTTGGGATAATTGTTTTGTATTACGAAGTGGACCCGTAGAAGTTGTCGCGACTGCGAATATTGGTCCGCGAATTATGTTTTTTGGATTAACAGGCGGGAAGAATCTCTATAAACTGTTTGATGGACAAGCCGGCAGAAGCGGAGATGAAACTTTTTTGTTTTACGGCGGACATCGACTGTGGGCTGCCCCGGAAGACCCTTACCTGACCTATATTCCTGATAATGACCCTGTGCAGGTTTCATATGGCGAGGATGACTTTCTGACTTTCACCCGACCAGCAGACGATAGTCAGCTGGAGAGGCGACTATCTATGCGCGTAGCCACATACCAAGATGTTGAAATGATTCATGATATGGTGGATTCGGATAATGGGGCAGGATTATTGGGTTCATTTGTCGTGAAACACGAAATTATCAATCGAGGAGATTTACCAGTCAAATCTGCTTCCTGGGGAATTAGTTCTTTTATCCCGGGCGGTATTGGCTTTTTCCCTATGGATCGGCGAACACTTCCGGAAAAACATCTTCAAGCTCAATTCAGCATCAATTTATGGCCATATAGCGATTTGAGTAATCCAGGTTACCAATGGAAAGATGAGTGGCTTCAGATTGATCAGCCTGCAACAAGCGTTAAGCAAAAAATTGGTGCCTGGAATCCCCGTCCGTGGCTGGCTTATCGATTAGAGGACTTGATGATTGTTATTCAGATGACGGGTAGTCAGAAGGACCAAGAGCAATATCCGGACTTGGGCAGTAACTGTGAAATCTATTTTGACCCAGATATGCTCGAATTGGAATTTTTGAGCGC
>JAMPIU010000079.1 GCA_023667845.1 Dehalobacter sp.
ACAAAACATACGGATGGGCTGAAGTTCAAACAATACTCGACGTCAAGAGTTCAACAATAACCGGGATTACTTCAGAACCAGTTATAGTGGCAACCAAGAAATTCGTCAACAGCAGCACAAAGGTAGCCACTTTCGATGCCAGCATTTCAGACCAGGTCAACGATACCACGGAAAGCAACTGGTCTCAGACAGACACAATTGATGTAGGGCAGACGATTACTTATGAAGTCAGCTTCCTGGGAGCCGGAGGAGGGGGAGAAACATCAATGTCTTACAGCCATTCCTGGGGGCAGGGGGGCTCTGAGAGCAAAAGCATTACAGTCGGTTCAAGTTCGGGAGTTACTGTTCAGTTAAATCCAGGAGAATCGGTTGAAGCAGTACTGACAGCAAGCAGAGGTGTGATGAAGGTAAGGATTGTTTACCTGGCACATCTGACAGGCAGTACTGCTGTCAATTATAACCCAACATATAAAGACCACCATTTCTGGTCTCTTCCAATTACCGGCGTTATGGGTGCTGCCAGCCTCTCGACCACTAGAGAATTTACGGAAGATATCGAGATCGGGTACTACTCAGACGCAAAAATTGAACTCAGAGACCCGGCAGGTCAGTTAAAAGCAACATTTTTGGCAGCTAATAAGCCAGCAGTTGAAAAAATAGCGATTAAAGCAGTTTAAAACATATAACACGCAGGCCTGGCAGTACACGAATTAAAGGGCTAGGCAGTAGTAGTGATAAAGAATTTGTAAGAAATCTGCTGCCCGTAATCAACCGGCTCTACCACTTTGTTTATTCAACTATATTCGACTCTGCTCGGCTCTGCTCGACTATTTTTATTTTTAAAGGATTCATACGCTCCATTTGCCCCATTTAATATGGGGCTTTATTCCTTAAGCCAGAAATTTATGCACCGACTATTACCGGCTATTTATCACTGGTTTTCCACCTTTAATTGTCCCGATATCGTGGAAGTAACAACATTATTCAGTTTAATGTTCAATCCACTTTGCTCAGTTTACTTTTACTTATTTCATCTCTTATTTCTGCTAATTTACCGCGAACATAACTATATTCACTTTTTAAGTTCTCGATATCCGTGGGTACAGTTCCCATTCTTGACTCTACCAGCTTTTTCATTTGCTCATTTTCGATTTCATCAGAGATTTTGC
>JAMPIU010000080.1 GCA_023667845.1 Dehalobacter sp.
CATTCAAGAAAACACGATTCAACAGCTGATGAAGTTCAAGAAATTAACCAGAATCGGGAATATTAACTCCCAATTCTAGAATTTACGACTTTATGGAACTAACTTTCTGGAATCACAAAGTTGAAACGGTGATTGGTCACCAAGGGGAATACGTCGCATGGAATGTTTTGTTCCATAAAACAAGGACCGCACGGACCGATCGTCCAATCCATCGTAACATTTGTTTGAGCAGATAGCGGTTTCTCTAATTTGTAAAAGTAACTGATATCAATGTCTTTGCTCCAATCGCTGATATTGGTAAAGTCACTCTCAGCCTTCCATTTCGTTAATGACCGAGCCGGATCAAGGCTTATTAGCGGATCACAAACCCGATTTGTGAAATCTTCTTCTACGCTGACCACATTTTGCAAACCGGAGATAGTCAGATCGAGAATCAGATTTTCACCTTCAGCCCGCACATGCGGGACTTCCATCTGAATTTCGCTGGCATAGTCTATATAGTCTTGTTTTGTTTCTTCAATTTGAAAATCAGGCTCGTTTGCGATGGGTTGAATGCACCCAGCTATTAGTAACACTAAGATTAGAAAAATCAAACCGATTGGTTTAGCTTTCATTAATTATCCTTTCTCCTAAGCGGGCCAAAGTATAAAATCTGTCAGGCCATACCCCGCAGTCTAACGCTTCATTTGGAAAGTAAACCTCAACACCAGTCGGTATTTCGGCAGCATGCACAGGTTTTACGCCAACCAAAACCAATGCAGTCAACATGAGTATTATTGCTCCCTGCTCCGGGGAATAACCGGAATATTACTATTGCACCATCATTGTAACATCAGCTTTTTTAGGACAAATTACCAAGGGAATGTAATCTCGCTGATAGAAAATGAAATTATGAATAAAATAACCCGTTATTGCAAAAACGAGACGACGATCCAATCTGGCTTTTATATCTTCAGGAATAAACCTTGAGCCATCAGCTGCCCTTCCTTGACTTCTTCCTTGAAGCAATCGCTGTTTTCCTACCTTGCGCCTCTGCAAAACATGTTATACTACTCACCGCTCTGGAATTATCCAGGGACACTATTACACACGCCTCGGGTCAGACCCTCCTGCGTGCCCACACAAGGGTTGGGAGGTTCGCAAAACCGGGCGGAGGCATAACGCAA
>JAMPIU010000081.1 GCA_023667845.1 Dehalobacter sp.
ATCATCACAATGACAATTGCCAGAACCGGTATGGCGACAGCTAGTACCCAAGTAAGGGCCTTATCTTCCCGGTAAGCCAGGATGATTCCGCCGATCGCCATGATCGGGGCGCTGATCATCAGGCGCATAATCATGATGGTAACCGTCTGGACCTGGTTGATGTCATTTGTCGTCCGGGTAATGAGTGTCGCGGTACCGATTTTATCAAATTCATGTAAAGAAAAGCTTTCGATTCTCCCAAAAATTTTGCTCCGCAAAACGGTTCCTAACCCTACGGCAGCTTTGGCGGATAAAAAGCTAGCCATGATGGAGAATACAGCGGCTGCTCCGGCGACCAGAAGCATGATTCCTCCTATATGCAAAATCCTCTGCGTATCACCATTCATGACACCGTCATTGATGATATCTGACATCAGCGTAGGCAGATACAGATCACCGAGCGTTTGAAGAAAAACAAGGATCAATATGCCGTAAATCAGATGCCTAAAAGGTTTTAAATAACGGTATAATTTCAACATAACCAAAAATCCTTTCTCACTTATAATGTTTAGAGTGTCCTTTGTTTAAGAAGATCAGGTACATCATTGACCCAGGATCTTCTTTAAAGCAGTCAAACCCTCTAATATTTTTCTCATATCTTCAGGGGTAGCTCTGCTCAGTATTTTCTGCAAGTCTTTCTCGGCTTGGTGATGAAATTCCCGGTGAAAGTCAACATATTTTGGACTCACTTTAACATAGACAATGCGTCTGTCCTGTTCGCTTCTGGTCCGAATGACCAAATCATGCTTTTCCAGACGGTCAATGATACCTGAAATCGTGCTGTTGGAAAGATGCAGTTCGCTGCTTATTTCGGATATCTTCATTTCACCGCGTTTTATCAGGGTGCTCATCACCATGCTTTGCGGCATCGTTAAACCGTTGCATTCAAAACTTTTACGCATTGTTTTCTTCAGAGATCTGCCAATTTCGGAAAAAAGTTGTACAATTTCCACTTCGCTGGGGTTATTTTGCATAGAAACAGGCCTCCTTAAACCCGTATAAAAATACTAATATTTCTCATGCAAATGTTTCGCATAGAAATTATTATATTGATCCGGGAAAACGTTGTCAACTGTATTTTGAGGACTATATTTCGAAGACTATTTTGTCTTATTTTAACGTCCATGGGTTGGGTTAATGCCGAACGAAGATCATTCATGAGCAAGTGCCTTGTTTATATCATAACCATAATACCGTTATGCAAAATTCTAATCAAGTTTTAATCCTGAATTAAGCGCAGTCTCATCTGACGTTATTACAATAGAGCTATAGTTTAGAAATGGAGATGAAAATGATGAGTATCAGCATGGAACAAATTGATGAGATGAGAAAAAGGACCAACTGCAGTTATCAGGAAGCCAAAGAATTATTAGAAAAGTATGATGGGGATTTGATTGATGCGATCATTGCCTTTGAAAAAATGCATGGGAATAAATCAAATTCAAATTTCAATCAGAAAACCTGTCAAAAAGAACAGAGCTTCGGTAAAAGAGTGAAGGCACTGCTTCAAAAAGGCTGCGTCACAAGGTTTATTATTGAGAAGGATCAGACCGTTATTCTGAATATACCGATCATTATTCTAATTATGGCCATATTAATCACAATGCCAATCATAGGATTGTATGCCGCAGCTTTGATTCTGCTATACGTAATGGGTTATCGGATCAGAATCAGAAAGGAAAAGGGGCAGGATGTTGATATCAACGAATTTGTCGACGGTATTGGCAGCAAAGTGAGAACGGCGGCTGATAAAATGAGGGAAAAGCCGGCAGCAGAACAAGAAAACAGTCCGCAGGCCGGAACCAGCCCTGCGAATGAAGATAAAAAAGAAGACGGCTACAATGAGATTACGATTGGTTAGTATCAATGAATGGTCAGGGTGCCAGTGGTGAGATAGGAGCTGACGAGAAATGAACCTGTGTTGTTTGCAGGTTCATTTCCGATTATAATGGAGTCGTCGCAATACTTTGATTGAGGGCGGAGGAAAGGATGAAAACCAGAATTCTGGTCATTGAAGATGAAGTGAAAATAGCCAGGTTCCTGGAGCTGGAGCTTACTCATGAAGGTTATGAGGTAGAGCTTGCTCACGATGGAAGAGAAGGCTATGAAAAAGCAGTCTTGGGAAAAGCAGATTTGATCATTCTGGACCTGATGCTCCCCGGTCTCAGCGGTGTTGAAATCTGCCGGAGGGTAAGGCGTGAATCGGACATCCCGATTATCATACTGACTGCCAAAGATGATGTTTCCGATAAAGTAATGGGACTTGACAGCGGGGCGGACGACTATATGACCAAGTCATTTGCTATAGAAGAGCTGCTGGCGAGGGTCAGAGTGATCTTGAAGCGTAGAGGAAAAAAGGAAGATCAGAATAATAAGATCACGGCTGGGCCGTTGATTTTGTATAAGGATGAATATCGGGTTACCTATCAGGGGGTAGACATATCCCTCTCCAAGAAAGAATTTGAGCTTCTGAAATATTTGATGGAGAATAAAGGCATTGTATTGTCGCGCGAAAAAATTCTCGATCATGTCTGGGGATATGACTACTATGGAGACACCAATGTTACCGATGTCTATATCAAGTACCTGCGCAATAAAATCGACCAGAAATATGGTATCGTACTCATTCACACCGTAAGAGGGGTCGGGTATCTGTTTAAATATGAAGACGAAAAATAAATCGAATAAGAACATGTTCAAAAATATCTTCAAGGTTATCTTTTTTCCGGTTTATCTTTTCAGGCTTCTTTATGCATTTATCCGGGAAAAGATCGCTTATTCAATTCGCTTAAAACTTTCCTTGAGGTATACAGGCATACTTTTGCGGACAGTGCTGGGAGCCGGTCTTATCGTTATCCTGGTTTATGGCGGATTTAGAATCCAGGAAACGGTTAAGCAGGACTATTTGGAGATCCAGAAGATGCTCAGCACGGACAGCAGCGGTTTTTCAGAACTGGAAACCTATTGCCGGGAGCATCAGATCCCGCTTCGTATCGATGAATCCAATCAGCAGACGCTTATGGCTACGGACCAAAATTTGAGGGAATATGGTTCTGAGTACTGGCTGGGCTTGGCCAAGGATCAAGGGAACATCTACGTATCTGTAAACAGGGATTTTGAAATAGCCGGAACTAGCGGCAGGATGATTATCTTTTCCAACATTCAGGATGAGATTACGGATATTTTGTTCATCGCCAGGATTATGCTCTTTGTCTTTGTACCGTTCTTGTTCCTGGCTCTGATTGCGATTGCCGTATCAGGGAAAGGAATTTTTGAACCCATACGTGAAATGACCCGGACGGTAAAGGTAATTTCCGAGCAGAATTTAAATTTAAGACTCAATGTAAGCGGGTCAAAAAATGAACTGAAGGAACTGGCGCTTACCTTTAATGAAATGATGAACAGATTAGAGGACCAATATAATAGGCAGAAACAGTTTGTATCCGATGCTTCGCATGAGCTAAGAACACCGATTGCCGTGATACAGGGCTATGCGGTCATGCTGGACCGCTGGGGGAAAAACGATCAGGCAGTTCTGCAGGAATCCATAACGGCTATCAAAAATGAAGCCGGGAATATGCAGGAGCTGATTGACAAACTGTTGTTTCTTGCCAGGCATGACAACAGTACGCTCGCCTATCAAAAGGAAGAGTTCAGCCTCACGGAAATGCTCCAGGAAGTCATCAGAGAGACCCAGATCATTGATTCCGGGCATCAAATCAATGATGAGCTCAATCAGGAGATTTCTATGTTTGGCGATCGAAACCTAATGAAACAGGCCTGTCGCATCTTTATGGACAATGCGATGAAATATACGCCGACTGGCGGACAGATCACGGTTTGCCTTAGCAAAGAAGGGGAGTCCATTGCGATAAGTATTAAGGATACCGGCGCAGGTATGACAAATGAAGAGTTGAAGCACATCTTTGACCGTTTCTACCGCTCCGACCAGTCCAGAACGAAGGAGCGGGGCGGTTATGGTCTGGGACTCGCGATTGCCAAGATCATTATCCTGGGCCACAATGGTAGAATTACAGTCCGAAGCAAAGTTGGAGAAGGCTCTGAATTTATTATCCTGCTCTCCTAGCACAACAACTACGTGATTTACAATAGTACGAACGGGGAGATATAACGCGGGAGATATAGGCGAGATATAGGGGAAGACATAGGTCTTTTCTTTTTTGTTATACATAAAGTAATTAATAGAAATATTGGAAAATAAAGGTTGCAATTTGCTTGGCTTCTGAATAAGATATCTCGAAATCAGTTCTTAAGAAGTTAAGATACGAGGAGGGGGAAAAATATGTACGGTTCTTATGGTTATGGCCGCGGCTGCGGAATGGGTGCCGGAGTTGGCATAATCGCTATTGCAGTACTGATCCTGATTGCTCTGGGCGTCATCTTCTAAATTGAATTTTGGCATGCAGCGTTCATCAGATATTCTTTGACCAGGAGGTGAAAAACATGGCAGTTGGAGCAGGTACTTTTGGCGGAACATTCGGCGGCGGCGGTTGCCTCTGCGGCATCGCGATCGTAGTGGTTATCATTCTCCTCTTAATTGCAATGGGGATCGTTTTCTAAATGATCTGAATAACATTTTTCTTATTCAATAAGATGGTTGGGTAATCAACGATTCTTCGATAGAGAGAAAGACAGTATGAGCCATAAGCGCCACGCTGTCTTTCTGACCTTCTGCAGCAACTTCAAGGAAAATGTAAAAAATGCCTAATATTGTCGAAATAAATTGCTTATCACATTTTCAAATGTTAGAATATGACTCAGGGGGTCCTATTTTTTGATTTACAGGTTTTTAGAAAGTTTACTACCTAATTATATGGCTTAAAAATTACACGTAATAGGGATTTTGTTAAAGGAATTTCCGGAAAAATAAAGAATTAATGTTCCATGATTAACCTATTTGGTTGTAATTTAGCATGTATTTGCGAAAATGAGATTAATGCCTATACGCAATTGATCTCGGGAAAAAGAAAAAGCAGTTTGGCCAGGTTGAAGTACATAGATGATGTAAAAAGATCTTTACTGGGAGAACTGCTCGTTCGCAAGATTGTCAGGGAAAATTATTTTCGAGGAAATGCTGAAATTTCTTTTGGTGTAAACGATTATGGCAAGCCTTATGTTAAAGACCTGGATGCATTTCATTTCAGTGTTGCCCATTCCGGAGAATGGGTTCTTTGTGCGACAAGCAGCCAAGAAGTAGGCGTTGATCTCGAACAAATCAGACCGGTTGACCCAGAGATCGCCAGGCAGCATTTTACCGAACAAGAGAACAGTTTCTTAACGGGACTTAGCCTGGACAGGAAAACAGAATACTTTTTTAAACTTTGGACGCTTAAAGAAAGCTATTTTAAAGCAAAAGGTACAGGCCTTGCGGGTAATCTTAAAGAAGCTGATTTTTCCAGCATGGCCGGAGCCAGTTTTTCTTATCCGAATGAAGGGCTGTACTTTCATATTTACCCATTTGATCCGGGTTACGCTGTGGCAGCATGCGGCTGCGAAAAAGAATTCAGTCCCAAGGTTCATGTAGTAAACATCCGATATTCAGACTTCTGAGCTTCTCTGAATACACGTACCATGGTCGATCAAGCCGACAGGGTATGGGAAAATTTGCAGATTTATGGAGGGCCGCTGTTTTATGGTCGAGTATTATCCGTTATCAATCCCGCAGAGGGGTATTTGGTATTTAGAGAAACTCCATCCAGGCACCAGCATTGGCAATATTGCTTCAACCCTGAAGATTAAAGACAGCATAGATTTCCAGCTTCTCGAAAAGGCCATCAACCTTGTAATCGAGAAAAATGAAGCGCTCAGGCTCAGGTTTAGGGAAAAGGACGGACAGGTATTCCAATATGTTGCCGAATTTGCATATGCGAAAATAGATTTCTTTGATTTCAGCGAGGGCGGCCTCAAACGGCTGTATGCCTGGGATCAGGAGGAAACCAAAAAACCATTTACCATTAACGACAGCCCCCTGGTTTATTTTTCTATCATTAAAATCAGCGAAAAAGAGAATGTGATATACTGCAAAATCCACCATCTGATTTCTGATGGGTGGACTGTTGTTTATATAGGCAATAAAATTATGGAGAATTACAATATGCTGGAAGAAGGTGTTTCCTCTGAACAGGAAAAGGATCCTTCTTATTTAGAATATGTCCATAGTGAGCTTGAATATCTGCATTCTCCCAAGTATATCAAAGATAAGGAATACTGGGAAAATGTTTTTACGGATACCCCGGAGATGACCACGCTGAAAAGCAAAGCAGCCAAGATGAACCATACCGAAGCAGTCAGAAAAACGTTTAAAATTCCCAATAAATTATCCAGAAAAATTTCCCAATACTGCCTGGAAAATAAAACATCGGTTTTTACCCTTTATATTTCCGCGCTCTGTATCTATATCAACAGAATATCCAATAAAGAAGATATTGTACTTGGAGTACCTGTTCTGAACCGCGCCAATGCCCGGGAAAAGAAGACAGTTGGTATGTTTATCAGCACAATACCGCTAAGGATTAATATCGATAACGATACGAATTTCCAGGATTTCTGCCATAAGCTGACCAGAAATTGGATGGAAATTCTGCGCCATCAAAAATATCCGTATGATGAAATTCTGAAACATGTCAGAAAACATAACAGAAGTATCGAAAAATTATATGAGATTGCCGTATCTTACCAAAATGCCAAATTTGTCAAGAACAGTGATATTAATAGCTGTGAGGGCAGATGGCATTTTTGCGGTCACCAGACAGAAGCGCTTTACATTCATATCAACGAGCGGGAAGACGACGGCAATATCATTATTGATTATGATTATCTGACGGATATCTTCTATAGTAAGGAAATTGAATTTATTCATGAGCATGTGCTGAGGATTCTTTGGCATGCACTGGACAATTCCGTGAAAAAGATCTCCGGACTAGAGATGATTTCGGAGAAGGAAAAGCAGAGAATCCTGTATGAGTTCAATGACACCGGATTACTCTTCCCTCACAATAAAACGGTTGCCCAATTGTTTGAAGAACAAGCAGAAAGAACGCCGAGTAAAACGGCACTGATTTTTGAGGAGAGCAGTATTTCCTACTATGAGCTGAATCAAAAGGCGAACCGGCTTGCTAGAGTGCTCAGGGACAAGGGCGTCGGGCCTAATACATTTGTAGGAATCTTTGTTCCGCGTTCTCTGGAGATGATGATAGCGATCCTGGCAGTACTGAAAGCAGGCGGTGCTTACCTTCCCATTGATCCGGACTATCCGTCCCAGCGAATTGATTATATGCTCGAGGATAGCCATACTGCTATTCTGTTGACCTGTCAGAAACTCATGAAAGAAATCCGTTTCAATGGGGAAATTATCGACGTTTTTAGTAACAATGAACAACGGACCGGATTAGCTAACCTGCCGAAAGTCAATACACCACAGGATATTGCCTATCTGATTTATACATCTGGTTCGACTGGAAAGCCTAAGGGTGTCATGGTTCAGCATTCAGCCGTCGTGAATCTGATTTCGGGAATAACAGCAAAGATTGACTTTTCTCCCGAGAAGGTCATGTTGTCGGTCACAACGATTTCGTTTGATATCTTTGTTGCGGAATCTTTACTGCCTCTCAGCAGAGGGCTTACAGTCATAATTGCAAACGAAAAGCAGCAGATTATTCCGGAAGAACTTAATAAGGTAATATATGATCATGATATTAATATATTTCAGGCTACACCTTCGAGGATTCAGCTGCTGCTGAGCAGCGATCTGGATCTTACAGGGATCAGAAATCTTACTGATATTTTAGTAACTGGGGAAGCAATGTCTGCTGCTGTATTAAACGATTTAAAAAGAGTCGTATCGTCCTCGGCAAAAATATATGATTTATATGGGCCGACTGAAACGACGATTTGGTCGACTATGGCCGATGTTACTTATGAAAGGAAGCCCCATATCGGTAAACCTATTGCTAACACGCAAGTTTATATCCTTGACCAACATATGAATTTACTGCCAATTGGAATTCCAGGAGATTTGTTTATCGGTGGAACGGGTGTCTCGAAAGGCTATTTTAGAAAAGACGATGTAACCGCTGAACGCTTTATTGCCAATCCTTTTCTTCCCGGAGAAAGACTTTATAAAACAGGGGACCTTGCCAGGTGGTACCCGGAAGGGGATATTGAATATCTAGGGAGGACTGATTATCAAATAAAAATCAGAGGATACCGAATCGAGCTTGGTGAAATTGAAGACAAACTTCTTCAACATCCTCATATTAGGGAGGCAGTTGCAGTTGTCAAAGAAAATTTAAATAATAGTAAAGTAATATGTGCTTATATTATTGCAGATACAGAAATAGGCAGTACAGAGCTAAAGGCCTATTTAGCACAGTATCTGCCTGACTATATGATCCCGAGTTATATTATCTCGGTTGATTTTATCCCTAAAACCCCGAATAATAAGATTGACAGGAATTCACTGCCTGAGTATGAAGAAAATGCAGCAAAACCTGTTTCGCCAAGAAACACAATAGAAAGGACAATTGCGAAAGTCTGGTGCTCTTTGCTGGGCAGAAAATCTGTTGGTATTGATGATAATTTTTTTGATCTAGGCGGAGACTCACTTACGATTGTCCAGCTTCAAGTCCTGTTGATGAAAAAAGGGATTGATATCGGGATTCAGGATCTTTATGAATATCAGACGATCAGACAAGTATCCGAGAATATGGAAGCTCAAAAAGACAGTGCTCAAAGTGGATCGATTACTGAAGACCTAATTAAGGAAATTAGTCTTGATTATGATGTGCAGCCCGGTCTGAGGGAGGCGCAGCATATCTTGCTGACCGGAGCTACTGGTTTTTTAGGGATACATTTGCTTGAACAGCTGATTAAACAAAAAGACTGTAATATTTACTGTTTACTGAGAGGAAAAACAATTCACGAAGCGGAAGATAAACTGCGGAAACAACTGGACTTTTATTTTAACGGAAGATACAGTCAGGAGTTAGACCAACGGATTATTATTATTTCCGGTGATATTGCACAGGATCGGTTTGGACTCGACGGCAATATTTATCAATATCTTCTGGAAAAGATCGATCTGGTCATTCATTCGGCCGCAATCGTGAAACATTACGGATTTTATGAAGACTATGTGGATGTCAACATTAAAGGTACGGAAAGAGTGGCGACCTTCTGTCTGCAGGGAAATATCCGTTTGAATTATATTTCCTCGATCACAGTCTCAGGAAACTATCTTACAAATAATATCCACGAGGGAAAGGTAGATTTTACAGAATCAGACTTGTATATCGGACAGGATTACAGCGGGAACGTTTATGTAAAAAGCAAGTTTGAATCGGAACGGTTTATTTATCAGAACGTCAAAAATGGTTTGAAGGCGGATGTTTATCGCATCGGCGTTTTAACTGGTCGTTACAATGATGGACAGTTTCAAAAAAATATTCAGGAGAATGGTTTCTATGAGAGGATCAAAGCAATTATTGAGCTTGGTTTTGTTCCGGAAATCTGGGCGGATGAACAATTGGAATTTACCCCGGTTGATTGTTGCAGTGAAGCGATAGCCAGGTTAATCAATTTATCTGCCGGAACACGTATTTTCCATTTGTTTAATCATAAGACAATCAGTCTGGTCAAAGTAGTTGAGATTTTAAACAGCCTGGGCATTGATATTGAAGTTGTTCCGAATGATGTCTTTGTTCAAATTGTTGAAAAGAATATGAAAGAGCATAACATCAGTCCTGCTGTCAACGAGCTGCTAAAGGGTAATTTCTCTGCTTATTCTCAGACGGTCAAAGTTAAATCAGAGATTACCCGAAATGCTTTAGACCTAGCAAATTTTGATTGGCCGGATATTGACCAGGCTTATATTTCACAAATTATTCGTTATATGAGTAAGATCAATTATCTAAATGAAAACCAGGTTAGAAGGAACATTGTATGTTAAACAAGATAAAAGAGTCTTTACAAAAAAGAATAAGTCTGCAGATAACGCTTATCTATACACTTGTTATTCTTTGTACGGTACTCACGTTATATTTCATCATTCCATTTGTATTCAACTATCCGCCAGGGTCCATCAACACCAGCTTTGATGTTGATGTATCCTATATTTCCTACAATACCCAGTTCATTATCATTACGTTCTTAATCATTATTCCAGGCTTTATATTTTTTAAATTGTCACTTTCCAATATTGATCAGTGGGCTTATTTAGTAGCAAATGATTCTGAGGAGTCGCGTCTGAAGCTGCAGAAAATCAGGAAAAAATGTATCAACATGCCCTATATCATTTATTTCGGGCAAATCATCGTATCGCTCATTGTCTTGTTTATCATTCTATTTGTCACAGGCAGTCACCCGTTAACCCTGATCTACAGAATTGTCATCCTGGTATTTTCTTTTGCAACGCTGGCAGCACTTTTTTCCTTTATTTTCTCCAAAAGAATGTTTACCAATGTCCTATTAAATACTTCTGTCAATAATGAGCTTCAAGGAATTAATCTAAGCATTCGAAAAAAAATTGTGCTTCACGTCTTGCCAACAATTATTATCGCGATTTTATTTACATCTCTAGTTGGCTATTCCAGACTGATTACCGAAAAAGGCGATCTTATTTATAAAATGTATTCAGAGCAGCTAAAAACGAATGTCACCATGGAGACTTATGACGAAAAAAAGGCAATAGAGGCTTTAAATCACATTATCTTGTTAAATAAAGACCATGATTCGAGGTTTATTATTACACCAGAGGGAAATTATATTTCTCTTGATAATAAAAATGCAAGTAATTTCTTTATTAAATATGCCATTGAAGTATCCAGCAACTACGACGGAAGAATTTACGAAGACTATACAGTCGAATCTCAGGGAACATCCGTAAGCGTTCCAGGTCCTGACGGCGATTATATTATTGGTATTAAATATGATATTTCTTCCTATAATACAATTATTTATTTTTCTGTAAGCTTCATCCTGCTGTTCATGATCAACTTTATCGTCTTAAACTACTTCTCCAGGTCCCTTGGTGAAGACGTTTCGAGGGTTGCCAAAAATCTCTCCGACATATCGCATGGCGTTAACGTTGATCTTGATCAGAAATTGGCGATCACCTCCAATGATGAAATTGGAGATCTGATTATTGCCTTTAATAAAATCCAGGAAAAAGAAAAAGCGAATATTGAATCGATGAAAGAAAACCAGGCCATCATTCTGGAGCAGGAGAGGCTGGCTTCGCTTGGCCAGCTGATCGGCGGAATTGCCCATAACCTGAAAACACCGATCATGTCGATTGCCGGAGGTATCGAAGCACTCAAAGATTTGACGAATGAGTACAGGGAATCTATTGAAGATCAAGCTGTATCACCTGCCGATCATTATGAGATTGCGAAAGAGATGCAGGAATGGCTCGATAAGATGAAGCCGTACTGTTCCTATATGACAGACATTATCAGTGCAGTTAAAGGCCAGGCAGTACAGATGAACTACGCCGGCTCAGATAAGTTCACCGTGGAAGATCTGGTTAAAAGAATTGATGTTTTGATGAAGCATGAGCTGAAAAAATACCACTGCAAGCTTAAACCTGATTTTCAAATTGATCTGCAGACAGAAATACGAGGAGAACTGAACAGCCTGGTACAAGTATTTGACAATCTGATCATCAACGCAATGCATGCCTATGAAGGACAAACCGGAGAAATCGGTTTCAGCATTTACAAAGAAAAACATAACCTCAAATTTGCTTTAAGCGATCATGGTAAGGGTATTCCTGAGGAAGTGCAGAAAAGACTGTTCAAGGAAATGTTTACGACCAAAGGTAAAAATGGAACAGGTCTTGGATTATACATGTCGTATTCTACAATTAAAGGACGATTTTCGGGCAATATGAAGTTTGAATCGCAGGAAGGCGTTGGCACTACATTCTATATCACGATTCCTTATCTATCCGCACACGTACAGGAGGCTAACGATGAGACGTTCAACTAATCGCGTAAATCTAGACTACAAAATCTTAATTGTTGATGACGAACCGGGAATCATTGATTCGCTGTCCGTCGTCCTGAAAAGAAGCGGCTACCAATTCGTTGGCCTGACCGATCCACTGGAGGCTATCGAAAAAGTCCGTGAAGAGAAGTACGATTTGTTGATTCTTGACTATCTGATGTATCCGATTCATGGCGACAAGGTCGTAGAGAGAATCAGGGAGTTTAATAACGAACTGTATATTCTTTTGCTGACAGGACACAAGGATCTGGCACCGCCGCTGGAAACCATTAAAGCGCTGGAAATTCAGGGTTACTGCGAAAAGGGTGACCGCTTTGACCAGCTGCTCCTGCTCGTTGAATCCGGGATCAAATCGATTTCCCAAATGCGGACGATTAAGAAGTTCCAGGAAGGCCTGAATAAAATTCTGCAGTCTGTTCCTAAGATTTATCAGCTTCAACCGATAGATAACATTCTGGAGGATATCCTGGCTGAAATCCTGCCTTTGGTCAATAGCAAGAATGCTTTTATTCTGATCGATGATATCACCAGGATTAGTTCCGGCAACAACAGCATATTTAAAGGGATCGGGAAATATAAGAAAAAAGTGGCCGATTTCATGGAAATGCTTGATCCGGAACTGATGGAGTATATCGGCAGCGCCAGGATCAATAAAAAGGTCGTTAAGCTTGATAAAAAAGTAATTATTCCTCTGATCAACGAATATCTTCAGGACATTGGCATCATCTTTGTAGAAGGGGAGGATCTTGAGGACGGGCTGAAACTGCTTGAGATCTATTCCAACCAGGCCTCCTCGTCCATCAATAATGCGTTTCTGCATTCCTTGGTGAATATTAAAAATGATGAGCTGAACAAAACGTATGACCAGCTCAGAGAGACCTATATGGATACGATTGAAGCCCTGAGAATGGTCGTCGATGCGAAGGATATTTATACCCGCGGCCATTCCGACAGAGTGGCCTATTTTGCCGTTAAGATCGGAGAGGCCTTTGGTTTCTCCAAGGAGGAGCTTGAGTTGCTGCGGATCAGCGGGATTTTCCATGATGTTGGGAAAATCGGTACTTCAGATGATATTCTGTTTAAGTCCCAGAAGCTGAACGAGAAAGAGTATGAAGAGATTAAAAAACACCCCTTGAAAGGGGCGAGAATCCTATCGGCTGTATCGATGTTCAAAGAGGTGGTCCCAATTGTCAAATGCCACCATGAACGCATTGATGGCAAAGGATATCCGGAAGGGCTGACAAAAGATGAAATCCCGTTCCTGGCGAGAATTATTTCTGTTGCTGATGCTTTTGATGCGATGATTTCCGACCGCCGTTACCGCTCCAGGCTGAAGTTTGAAGAAGCCAGAAATCAGCTCATTCAAGGATCCGGAACCCAATTCGATATGGAAGTGGTTGAAAAATTCATCCACCAGCTGTCTGATTTCGAACAAATGGCTAAGGAAGTTGCTTCAACATTTGAATAAAATCATTTGAGCATGCTCGAAAAAAGACAGCGTTCACTATTATTTTACCAAATGATATTGACGTTTGAATTCATGAAACCGTAATTGAAAGTTCACGAAACGGACATAATGAATCCTTACAATAATAGATACAATCGTGCAGTTATGTAAGGAGGGGATTCGATGACGATACTTATACCGGCCTATGAACCGGATGAGCGGCTTCTCAGGCTGATAGAGGATATAAAAGAAAAGTGCGATTTTCAGATTGTGATTGTAGACGACGGCAGCGGTAAGCCTTATAGCAGGATATTTCAGGCCGCAGGCAAATTGGGATGCACCGTGTTAACACATCCGACCAATGAAGGCAAAGGGGCCGCTCTGAAGACGGGATTTCGATATATCAAGGAAAAAGGTGAAAAAGAAGGGGTTATCTGCGCCGACAGTGACGGACAGCATTTGCCTGAAGATATCATCAGAGTTGCCCAGGTTGCCAAAGAACACCGCGAATTTATCGTTCTTGGCTCCCGGAAGTTTTGCGGCAAAGTTCCTCCGCGCAGCCGTTTCGGAAATACGGTAACCCGGGCAGTATTTTCTGTCTCTTCGGGTTCGCATTTGACGGATACGCAAACAGGCTTAAGAGGGTATTCAGCCGATATGCTCGACTGGTTAGGCAGCATCCAGGGGAAAAGATTTGAATATGAAATGAACATTCTTCTCGAAGCGAAGGCAGCGAGCTATTTGTTCTACGAAGTATGGATCAATACAGTCTATGACGAAAAAAACAGGTCTTCCCATTTTCGGACCTTTTCAGATTCAGCCAAAGTATATTACCCGATCCTTAAATTTTGTACCTCTTCTTTGATGTCCGGAGCACTTGACTTTGCGCTGCTGCTATTGTTTCAATTCTCCACATCAAATCTGCTGATCGCTGTAGTTGGGGCAAGAGTCTGCAGTTCTATTTTCAATTACAGCATGAACCATTATTTTGTCTTTTCCCGGAATGAAAAAACGGAACATCATAAATCCGCCCCGAAATATTTTTCACTCGTCGTATTTATCATGGCCTGCAATTACGGGCTAATGTATCTCTTCCACATTCTGATCGGCATACCGTTAGTCTTTGCCAAAATTATCACTGAATTAACACTTTTCTTATTTAGTTACTGGTCTCAGCGCAGCTTTGTGTTTAGTTCGAAAAAAAACCCTAATTACGGTAAATAAAAAATAACACTGACCCACTGACGAATGTTCATAAAAAGGAAAAAAGAAGATTTGCTCTGTAGCCTGTGGCCATGCCCGGTCTTTTTGTTTTAAATAGAATAGTTGATGAAGAAAATAGGCGATGTATCCCCCCTACCAGGATTGTAAAAATTGAAGAGTAATTTATAATTGATCTAAGCAAGATTGCTTTGCGATTACAAAGCAGAAATTAGTGCCTTGAATTTGGTGTCTTGCTGAAAAGTCTATGAGAAAGATACAGAAATAGGGGTGTTGGAGAATGCATATGGCAGATGCTTTGATTTCACCGGTTATTGGTGGAACCATGTGGGCTGCTACCGCAGGGGTAGCGGCTTATTCAATAAAAAAGATTCAGGACGATATGGAGGAGAACAAGGTTCCCTTGATGGGAGTTATGGGAGCTTTTGTTTTTGCAGCCCAGATGATCAATTTTTCAATTCCAGGAACGGGTTCCAGCGGACATCTTGGAGGAGGACTGATTCTAGCTGCTATGCTTGGGCCGTACGCCGGGTTTTTAGCCATGGCATCCATACTGTTGATACAGGCTTTGTTTTTTGGCGATGGCGGGCTTTTGGCCTACGGCTGCAATGTATTCAACCTGGGATTCTATACCTGTTTTATTACTTATCCGCTGATATTCAAGTGGTTTATTAAGAAAGGGATTTCGGCTAAACGCATGATGGCCGGTTCGATGATTGCAGCGGTCGTCGGGCTTCAGCTGGGGGCCTTCAGCGTTGTCTTGGAGACGGTCTTTTCTGGAAAGACTGAGCTTCCGTTTTCAACTTTTGTGCTCATGATGCAGCCTATTCATCTTGCGATCGGGATTGTGGAAGGGCTGGTTACCGCCGCAGTACTTACTTTTGTATGGAAAGCGAGGCCTGAACTTATTGAGAAGCAGGTATCGGGGAAAATCTCAGGCAATACTTCCATAAAACGGATCATATACGGACTTGCTATTGCAGCAGTCATTATCGGTGGAGGACTTTCTTGGTTTGCATCGTCAAATCCGGACGGCTTGGAATGGTCTATGGAAAAGACCGCCGGGACCGCGGAACTGGCAGAGTCTGGCGGAATTTATGGCATATTGGCTGATATTCAAAGCAAAACAGCATTTTTGCCGGATTACAGTTTTAAAAATGATGGCAGCGTGAGCGAAGAACAAGTCTCAGAGACAAGCGCTGAGGTTGCATGGCCATCTGTAAATGCAGGAACAACAGTATCCGGATTGGTGGGCGGTGCGATGACGCTCATATTAGCGGTCATGGTAGGGTTCTTTATCCGTTCCGTGAAGAGAAGGAAGAAGAAAGTTACTGCATGAACTATCCTGAGGCGGGGAACGATATCAAACGATATCCTTGCCTTAAACGAGTATATTCCGGAAGTAGGATTGAAAAGCAATAATGGCTGACTTTACAAGTTCGTTGTACAACATGAGGCTTATGGATGATCTGGCCTGTAAGGACACGTTTATCCATAAGCTTCATCCGCTGATTAAGATATTGACGACGATCGCCTATTTATTTGTCGTGGTCTCATATGACAGGCACGAGATTATCGGTTTGCTGCCCATGGGTTTTTACCCGGTGGTGGTTTTTTTTCTTGCAGAGCTGCCGGTCAAACAGGTGTTGGCAAGATTACTCCTGATCGAACCGTTTATTATTGCAATCGGTATTTTAAACCCGTTTTTTGATTCGCAAGTCATTACAGTGGGCGGACTTGCATTGTCCAGAGGGTGGATTACTTTCGCTTCAATCCTGCTGAAAAGTCTCTTCACGATCACGGCTGCGCTGATTCTTATTTGTACGACAGGAATGGATAAACTTGCCGCCGGTTTGCGTATGCTGAAGGTTCCACGGCTTTTTGTTTTGCAGCTGCTGCTGACATACAGGTATATTTCCGTATTGATCGAAGAAGTATCCAGAAGCATAAGGGCATATAAGCTTCGGGCCCCCCAGCAAAAAGGCATTCACCCTGGCGTTTGGGGAACGCTCGTTGGTCAGCTGCTCCTGCGGACGATTGACAGGGCCGAGAGAGTGTATCAGGCAATGTCTGTACGCGGTTTTACAGGGGAATACTATGCAGGAGCCGACACCAGGATAACTGTAAAGGACGGAGCTTATTTTGGCGGCTGGCTGCTATTTTTTATTTTAGCAAGAATGGTTAATATTCCATTGATAATCGGTCTATTAATATCAGGAGTGATAAGCTAAATGAGCCATCATAAGTTAGAGGCCAAAACCATTAATTATGTTTATCCGGACGGCAACAAGGCGGTTAAGGATATCTCGTTCACGATTCGTCATGGGGAGTCGGTCGGCATTGTTGGTGCGAATGGTGCCGGAAAATCCACCCTACTTATGTTACTGATGGGTGTTCTTTTTCCGAGCAGCGGCGAGGTACTGGTAGGCGATATTCGCGTTACCAAAAAAACACTGCCGTTAATCCGCCAAAGGCTCGGAATGGTTTTCCAGGATCCGGATGACCAGCTTTTTATGTCGACAGTCTATGACGATGTGGCCTTTGGTCCCCGGAATTACCGTTATGATGAAAAGGAAGTAGAAAGCAGGGTTTTTCAAGCTTTGGAGATGGTCGGCATCTTACATCTGAAAGACCGGCCGCCTTTTAAACTGTCCGGCGGCGAGAAAAGGGCAGCGGCGATTGCGTCTGTTCTTTCTATGCAGCCCGATGTCCTGATCATGGACGAGCCGACTGCATCGCTTGACCCGAGATCCCGTCGCAGAGTCATCAATCTACTGAATCGTTTTGAACATACCAAAATCATTACGAGCCATGATCTCGATATGATCTTGGACATTAGCCAGAGAGTCATCGTGATCAAAGACGGCGAAATTGCGGCCGACGGAGCGGCTGCCGAAATATTGGCGGATGCGGCACTACTTGATCAATGCGGGCTTGAGGTGCCGATTTCGCTGCAAAGATGCCCGAAATGCGGTGCTGTTTTTTCATAATTTTGTAAACAAAAGTTCACAGAATTGTCATAAATAATGATTATAATAATAAATAATCTGTAACCCGATTATTTTGCATAAGCAAGTTTAATTTAAAAGGTGGGGAATGACGTGAACTTTAACAACGATAACCATTATAAAGACTATAACGCTTATCACGACTATCCGTACAATGGTGAGCGGCCGCAGAGAAAGAAACCAGGGGTCATGGTTATTGCGGTTGTCGCGATCATCAGCGCCTTGTTGGGTGGGACAGCCTCTCTCACTTTAGCCCCGGTAATCTATCCGGAAATCATGAGTATCCAGAACCAGAGCGGCAGTTCGGCTAACACAAATTCACTCGTCGCAACCTCGGCGGTCGCGAACACGAGTACAGACGGTAATGGCAACACGTATCCGGTGGTAGAAATTTCGAAAACAATAGGCCCGGCTGTCGTGGGGATCGCCAATTTTCAGAGCGGCGGTAATATATTTGGCCGGTCAAGTGAACTTGCTGAAGTAGCCAGCGGATCAGGCTTTATTATTGATGCGCAGAAAGGGCTAATTGCGACCAACAATCACGTTATTGAAGGTGCCGAGAAACTGGTGGTAAGTCTTGCCGACGGGCGTAATATCACAGGTAAACTCGTGGGAGGAGATGCGCGGACAGATCTGGCCGTTGTTCAAATATCGGCCGACAATCTGACTACAGTCAGTCTCGGAGATTCCAGCAAACTTCAAGTCGGAGAACCTGTGGTTGCGATTGGGAATCCGGGTGGAGAAGATTTTGCCCGCTCTGTGACGACGGGTGTGATTTCAGCGACAAACCGTTTTCTGGAACTGCAGGGAGAAGCAAGTTTTAATCTGATTCAGACCGATGCGGCGATCAACCCCGGAAACAGCGGAGGACCGCTGGTAGATTATCATGGAAAGGTCGTCGGCATTAATGCAGCTAAGAACCAAGACACCGGCTATGAAGGAATGGGCTTCGCGATTCCGATTACGGACGCCTGGCCGACGATCCAACAGCTGATCAAGAAAGGCTATGCTGCTCATCCGGGCATCCTGGTCTCAGTCGACGAACGGTATACTGTTGAATGGGCTTCTCAGCAGGGCTGGCCTGCCGGCGCCTATATCTCAGCGGTCTCAACCGGAGGGCCTGCCTATAAAGCCGGGATTCGTGCCGGAGACGTCATTACGAAAGTCAATGGGGTTGAGATCACCAGTTCTCTCGAAATGACCCATGAATTGTTTAAATCTGAGGTCGGAAAGACGGTCACCCTTACCTATTATCGTCAGGGGGACACAAAAGACGTTAAGGTTACACTGGCAGAATTAAAGTCCTGAGCAACTGGCATTAGGGATTAGATAAGAATAAACCTCGCACCGTTTTCTTATGGACGATGCGAGGTTTATTCTTGTATTGCTTATACGAAAGCAATTCTTTTACAGGAACTCGTTTCGATCTGTTATCGGGACCTGAATTCCTGAACCAGTTTTTCAAACGCGGGAATGGAATTTATGATGGTATCCATACTGACGCAATAAGAGATTCTGATATGACCGGGGCAGCCAAATCCGCTTCCGGGCACAAGCAATAAATTGTATTTAACGGCCCTTTTGACAAATTCAACATCGTCCTCGATCAGTGCCTTCGGGAAAAGGTAAAAGGCTCCCTGCGGTTTGACACATTCAAAACCAAGCGCAGTCAAATGCTCATATAAATAATCTCTTTTCTTTTGATAATCCGCGGTATCTGTTTTGACATCAAGGGAATCACCGATCACTCTCTGGAACAATCCGGGAGCATTGACAAAACCAAGCGTTCGGTTGCAAAAGCTTAAAGCGTTATTCAGCAGGTCAGCGTCTTTAATTCGGCTGCTCGTTGCAATATATCCTATTCTTTCTCCGGCAAGGCCGAGTGATTTACTGAAGGAATTAACAATCATGCTATTTTCAAAAATGGACAAGATGTTCGGGATCTTCATCCCGTCATAGACAATCTGGTCGTAGGGCTGATCGGAGATAATATAGATAATCGTACCGTAGTCGTTTTGTTTTTTTTGCAGGATTTCTTTGATTTGTTCCAGTTTCTCCTTGCTGTAAACAATACCGGTGGGATTGTTCGGAGTATTAATAATCATCGCCTTTGTTTTAGGCGAAATCGCTTTTTCCAGGGCGTCCAAGTCCGGCTCGAGTGTCCGGGGGTCCGGCGGCACAATGATTGGTTTCCCGCCATGGTTATCTGTATAGAATAGATATTCAACAAAATAGGGGGCGAAGATAATAACCTCTTCACCGGGATTCAGAAGCGCTTTCAAGACAACATTCAGTCCGCCGGCAGCGCCGACCGTCATGATAATATTATTTTGGGTAAGTTCGATTTGACTGTCATGCTGAAGCGACCGGGCAATTTTTTCTCTGACTTCGGGATAGCCGGCATTGTTCATGTATTTATGAATTCCTTTATAATTCCCGGTGACATAGTTTTTTAGAGATTCTATGATCTCTTCCGGCGGCTCAGAAAAGGGATTGCCCAAACTGAAGTCATAGACGTTTTCGCGTCCATAAATTTTGGTGAGTCTTTCCCCTTCCTCAAACATTGCTCTAATCCAGGAGGCATTTTTCAAATTATTGGTTACTTTTTCCGAAAACACGCGCATTTCTCCTTTAGAACATCTCATATTATTACTGGTATTATTCTACCTCATTTGATCTTGACAAAAAAGTCTATTTGCTAAAGTCCGGCAAAATATCGGTATCGATGAAAAAAACGTCAGGAATAAAAGAAAACAGGAATATAGAAGAAAATGTCGAATTTTACAATTAATCAGACGAGAAAAAGATTCGAGGGATTAAAATGTTCTATGCCTATTTAAATGATCAGGCTGCAGTCATTATCATTTTATGTTTTTCTTTTCTGAATTCCGTATTTGTATTTACCATGAACAAGGAAAAGAGTTTTTCAGCTCTTTTCGGATTTAGTTTTATTGCACCGTTTCTCTTGGCACTGCTTAGTATAGTCTATCCTGACATGGTACTGCGTATTAAAGTGCTTCACCATACAAATTTTGCTTTTCTCTGCTTGTTGTTTATACTGATATTATCATGGCGGTGGAAGAATTACGCTGCATCTGCCGCTTTAAGCGTAATTTTTCCCTTTTTGGTACTTTTCGTGGTCATGAAGGCCGACCACCTGCCGGTTATTCTGACGATGACGGAATTCTTAAGCGGCGCGGATGTCGTCCTGACGGCTGGTATTGTTGTATTGTTGCATAAATTCGTTAGTGAAAAGCAGATATCATTGACCTGGGGAGTCATATTTATGGGTTTTGGACAGCTACTCCAATATGAATTTCCTACCAATTCCTCTTTCCTGATTCCGTTCTGTCAGTTTGCCGCGTACCTGCTGTTTTACTGTTATATCCAAAAAACATCCAAGGAGCCATATCGTTTAAGATTGGTGAACGCTGAAGAGAAGATCGTAAATATCAATAAGACCATTAACTACGAAGTAAAGAGAAAAATGCTGGAAATGGAATTGCACAATGAACACCTGCTCAACATGGTCCAGAGAGACCCTCTCGTTGATGCGTATAATAAAAAGGGGATCATGAGTTATTTAAAGAACCTGATGGATGATCCCAAGACAGGCGAATTTACCCTCATGCTTTTTGATATTGATAATTTTAAAAGCATCAATGATAACCGGGGACATGTTGTCGGGGACATGGTTCTTAAAAAGGTTGTAAGTATTGCCAAGGAAAATATCAGGGAGTTTGACATACTTGGTCGTTACGGCGGAGATGAGTTCTTGGTCATTTTGCCAAAAACTAAAATAACGGATGCCTTGATTATCGCCGAACGGTTCAGAAAAAGAGTCAGTGAAGAGCCGGATATTTCGGTCTCCATAGGACTGGCTGCTTATCCGGAAGATGGCAGGACAACCCAGAAGCTGATTGAGACCGCCGATGCCGGCCTGTATCAGTCCAAAAGGGTCGGTAAGAACGCAATAAGCCATATCGGCTCAAAGATCTGAATTTTCACAGAATATTAATCGATTGTTCACGAAATGTACACATTCATTCCTTAGAATATCATCATTCAGGGATACAATCCCTCCTGAAACAAATAGAATCATAGATTGTTAGGAAGACCTAAAGGGGGTTAGGCAATGACTGCAGGGAATATACTTATCGCAGATGATGAAGCCAGAATGAGGAAACTGGTTGCTGATTTTTTAAAAAAGGAAGGGTATACCGTCATCGAAGCGGAAGATGGGAAACAGGCTCTGGATATTATTCATTCCGGACAGCATATCAGCCTGGCCATCCTGGATGTCATGATGCCCGAGACAGATGGATGGACGGTATGCAGGGAAATCCGAAAGAACGGCCAGACTCCGGTCATCATGCTGACGGCAAGATCTGAGGAATCGGATGAGCTGTTCGGTTTTGATCTGGGCGCAGATGAATATATTACGAAGCCTTTCAGTCCGCTGATCCTGGTCGCGCGGGTGCAGGCCCTTCTTCGCAGAACCAGTGATTCGAAGGCTAGCGTTAAGAACTTTGACGGCCTGGAGATCGATAAAAACAGGCGAGTCGTAAATATTGACGGAGAACGGGTAGATTTAAGCCCGAAGGAATATGAACTGCTTTTATATCTGGCAGACAATGAAAGCCTGGCTGTATCGAGGGAACAGATCTTGAATTCAGTCTGGGATTACGATTATTATGGCGACGCCAGAACTGTGGACACGCACATCAAACGGTTGAGGTATAAATTAGGAATCAAAGGAGACTTTATTCAAACCGTCAGAGGATTGGGATACAGATTTGAGGCAATCTGAATTTGAGGTAATTCTAATGAAATCATCAATTAAACTAAAGCTATTCACTGCCATAAGCTGCCTGACTGTATTGTATGTTTTGCTTTCGTGGTTTTTAAACGACCAGTTTCTTGCGAAGTATTACTACTTAAACAAGGAAAGCACCTTGAAGGAGTACTACCATGAGATCAATGAAGACTATGATGGCGAGCCGTTCAATATTTTACTCGATCTGGAGAAAATTGAGAGGACCGAGGGCCTGAACATTACGATTCTTGATTCATCCATGTATATCAAATATATTTCTTCATTAAAAGAAGAAGAATTTTTTCATGAGCCGTTCAAAAAGCCTGGAGGCTCGGATTATGCGTTCATTCCTGATATTTCGATCCTTAAAGATGCTCAGAATTCCACGCAGCCTGTGATTGTTAAATCCACCGACCGCAGATTGAATTCCGATTTTATTAATCTGGTTGGACAGTTAAATAATGGAGACTATCTGTACTTGAACACTCCGGTGGTTGCGATCGAGGAAAGTGCGGCAATTGCCAATAAGTTTTCTCTTATTACGGGTTTGTTTATTATGGTTATCGGGGTGCTGATCGTATTTTTCTTCACAGACAGATTTACCAAACCGATTCTTCATCTGAATGAGATCGCTCAATCTATGGTCAAATTGGATTTTGGCAAAAAATACCCGGTGCAGACCTACGATGAAATTGGCGAACTTGGGTCAAGCATTAACTCGCTTTCCACCCAATTGGAGAAATCGATCAATGAGCTCCGGCAGGCCAACGAAAAGCTCATGGAGGATATCGAAAGAGAAAGAAAAATAGACGACATGAGGAAAGAGTTTATTTCCAATGTTTCACATGAGCTAAAGACGCCGATTGCACTGATCCAGGGCTATGCCGAGGGGCTTAAGGTCAATGTCAATGAAAGTGAAGAGGATAAAGACTTCTATTGTAATGTGATTATTGATGAAAGCGCTAAGATGAATAAGCTTGTCAAACAGCTTTTAGAATTGTCGCAGATCGATGGAGGCTATACCCGGCTGGAAAAGATTGATTTTGATTTAAACGAACTGGTCGAATTTGTCCTCAGAAAGAATATGCTGCTGATTAAAGAGAAGAATATTCAGCTGATGCAGGAAGTTCAGGATAAATTTACGGCGAATGCCGATATTGATAGGATTGAACAGATCATTGTGAACTATCTGGTCAATGCGATTAATCACGCGGACCAACGCAAGGAAATTAGAGTCAAGCTCGAAAAAGCAGGACAAAAAGCCAGGGTCAGCGTTTTTAACTCCGGTATTCCCATTCCTGAAGAAGCTCTGGATAAGATTTGGACCAGCTTTTATAAGGTGGATAAAGCAAGAACCCGTTCCTACGGTGGCACAGGCCTTGGCTTGTCGATCGTCCGGGCGATTCAGGAACAGCATGGCAATGCGTATGGGGTTCAAAATGTGGAGAATGGCGTTGAGTTTTGGTTTGAGGTAGATCTAGTGGAATAACAAGAAAAGAGGAATTTGTGAGTGAAAAAGAAGTTATTGGTTGTGGGACTTGTTGCCTTACTGATTATGTTGACAGGGTGTTCAGCAAGTACTTTTTCGACGACAACGGACGATACGGCAATAGCACAGACGGAAAGTACACAGACCGAGGGAGTCCGGCCAACCCGGCAAATGGATTTACTCGGAAAAGTGGTCAGTGTGAGTAAAAAACAGCTGATCGTCACAGAACTGCAATCTTCGGATTCTTCACAAAGCGAGCAGAAAGCAGCTCCGCCGGAACAAGGAAATACGCGTGTAGAAACCTCGTCAGCACCGGAAATGAATGACGAGGCGACCGGTATGAACTATACAATTATCATTGCTGAAGATACCCCGATTTTCAGTAGAACGGGCGCAGATGGCGCTCAGGAGACCAGCATTAATCTGAGTGATTTAAAAGCGGGCGATATCCTGAGAATATGGGTGAATGAACTGAATACTTCAGAAGAATCCAACGCAGTATACGTGGAATTAACGTCGCGGCAAACGACTTAAGTCAGAAGTTTCAAGAAAGAAAGTAGGATGAAGTATGAAAAGAATTGCTTTGGTCACTGATAGCACTGCGGATTTGCCGGACGAGCTATCAAAAAAATGTCTGGCCCATGTTATTCCTCTTAAAATTCTATTTGGGGAAAAAAGTTTTGTGGATGGAGAAATTAGCCCTAAAGAATTTTATCGGTGTCTAGAACAGGAAGAAGAGCTTCCAAAAACCTCTCAGCCTTCCCCGGAACAGTTTGTTTCGTTATACTCGATGCTTCTTGAAGAATATCAGGAGGTTATTTCTATTCATATTTCTTCCGGCTTAAGCGGTACCTTGAACGCGGCCCATCTGGCCAAAGAGAAAATAAAAGGTGCCGTTCATCTTGTGGATTCTAAGACCATAAGCCTCGGTTTGGGCTTGATGGTAATGGAGGCATCCAAGGCCATCAAAGAGGGTCTGGGATCGATTCAAGTTCTGGATAAGCTTCAACAGGCCAGAAATAGTGTTGAAACGCTTTTCACCTTAAATACGCTGGAATACCTCCAAAAAGGCGGAAGAATTGGCAGGGTATCCGGGTTTATGGGGACACTGCTGAATATCAAACCGGTAATCCGGGTAGGCGATGACGGAATTTACCAGAATTTTGGCAAAGTCCGGAGTCAGGAGAAGGCCTTAAAAAGCATTGTCAAGGCTTTTCAGGACTTTGCTGGGAAAAGGACAAATATCAAATTTGCCGTTGCGCATGGATCGGCTCCCCAGGCAGGACTATATTTGAAAGAAGAACTGGAGAATGCTTTTCAAAAACCGGCGGAGATGTTCGCGCAGGTTGGAGCCGTAATAGGTGCCCATACAGGACCGGGGACAGTCGGAGCGGCTATTCAGCTGGAGTAGCCGGATAACAATACGACATATGTCTAGTGAATTTTGAAGTGCGTCTTAAACTTTTTCTTGGGCTGTTGCAGCCTCGCACAAAATACATCGCTCACACGTTATCGCAGCTATAAACAGGAAGCCACGCTAACATTTCAAAACCTCTGGGCTTAATGTAAGTCGTCGCTCCTTGCTATCCATGGCACCGCGACATTAGGCCATCCGTGGCCATCAACCGTTGAAATGTTTTAACGCTTAGGCTTCCTGTTTACTTAACGCTGCTACCACTAAAGTTTGCTTACGTATTTTGTGCAAGTCTGCAATGTTTGAAGGAATTAGCATAAATAATTAGCATGGGGAGAGGGCGTAACGAAATAAAATCTTTATTTCGGTTGCGCCCCTTCTCACTTTATACTATGAAATTTTTACCGGCTGATTGCCACCAAGAGCCACATATACATAATATTTTCGCGGGCCGCTTTCGCGATCCTGCTTGTTTATATGCTTTGGCTACTCCATTATTTCGCCCATCCGCGAGACATCATAGCCGCCCAATCCCTTGACTTCCTTGCGGTAGGCCTCAGAACGGATAATGGCCAGTAGGGTCTGGAAGTGCGGTTTAGTCAGGTCTTCCTGGCGTATCACGAGGTCATATCTTTCCGTTTGCAGCGGAATAAAGTCAAGCCCTAACACCTGCATAGCGGCTTTTTCAATACCCAGTCCAAGATCGGCTTCTCCCCGCGCAACTTTGCTGGCCACGGCCATATGGCTCATTTCTTCGTCGTAATAGCCATTAATGATGTGGTGCGGGATACTTTCCATGCGCAGTTTTTCATCAAGAAGGACACGGGCCCCCGAGCCGCGTTCACGGTTAATAAAATGGATATCCGGTCTGGTCAGGTCTTTCCAGGATATGATATTTTTGGGGTTACCACGAGGGACGTAAAAACCCTCTCGACGATAGGCAAGGTTAATCACAATAGCCTGATGTCCGGGCATAAGTCTTCGGATATATGGAAGATTATAATCATCAGCATCACTGTCCCAAAGATGAACCGCTGCAATGTTGGCCTCGCCTCTATAAAGCGCCAGAAGGCCATCAATGCTTCCGATATAGTTTTTTAAAAATTTGATATTCGGGTATTGTTTCAGGAGATGACGGGTAAGAATATCCAGAATGACATCCTGACCACAAATAACAATCGTATCCGATAGAGAGAGATCCAAAGCGCGGACTGGCTCTGCTGAACGATCAGAGAAAGAATAAGAAAAAACGTCGGTCGTCATTGAGGCACCTTTGCTTTTCTGAATATAGGCTTCGATATCCTTGTCCTCTACTCTTACCTTACGTCCAACCCGGTATGCTGCAAGATCCCCGCGTTTAATCAATTCATAGACGGTATACTTGGATATTTTAAGTTTCTGGGCTACTTCTTCAGGAGTATAGGAAGTGCTTGCGAGCAATGCCGGTCACCCCAATTTTTAAATATGATTGTTTTATTATATCACAGGACAAAACAGTACTCAAAATAAATGAACAAAACAATACGAATCATGGGAGAGTTTGGAGTTGCACAGATGAAAAGAATTACGCCTATTATACAGATTCAGGCGCATTAGAACGTATATATACCAAGCATAAAACAAGGAGCAATGGAATGTTAGGTTATGTTAAGTTGTTTTATTGGTTTATATTAGTTTATGATTAATATTGAAGAGCTAAATTATATGGTATATAATTATTTATGCTTGTTTAAGCTGGTTTGTATTTGCTTATCTTTGGTAGCCATAAGGGGAAAAAATTATATCATTTATCTTTAGGAGGAAAATTCAATGAAAAAGTTTGGTGGAATTCTGATTATGCTTTTGGTTGCATGTTTGGTACTTGTCGGCTGCAGTAGCTCGGGTAGCTCAGCAAATGGTAATGAACAAAACGGAACTGTTCCGGTCGAGAAAAAAGAGATTTTTGTATCAGCAGCGGCCAGTTTAAAAGATGCCATGACAGAAATAGAAACACAATATGAAGCCAAAAACGCGGGGATTAATCTGACGATTAACTATGGTTCATCTGGTTCTTTGCAGCAGCAGATTGAGCAAGGTGCGCCAACCGATTTATTTATTTCAGCAGGGAAAAAACAAATGGATGCATTGGAAAAAGGAAACCTTTTAGCGGAAGGTACCCGGATGAACCTGCTTGGAAATGATCTTATACTGATCACAGGAAAAGATAACAAAAGTATCACCAGTTTCCAGGATCTTACCAAGGCAGATAAAATCAGCATCGGTACCCCGGACAGTGTACCGGCAGGAAAATATGCTCAGGAATCCTTGACCAGTATGAAATTATGGAGCACGCTGCAAGCTAAATTCGTGATGGCCAAAGATGTCACCCAAGTACTGACATACGTGGAAAGCGGAAACGTTGATGTAGGTATTGTCTATCAGTCTGATGCTCAGGGATCCGATAAAGTAAAAGTCGTTGCAGTTGCGCCGGCTGACAGCCATAGCGCCATTGTTTATCCTGCAGCTGTAATTGCCGGTACCAAAAATCTGACGGAAGCGAAGAATTTCTTAAGTTACTTAAGCAGTGGCGAAGCTCAACAGATTTTTGTGAAATATGGTTTTAAAATAATTAAATAAGAAAGAATCATTAATAAATATTCGATGGAATCTGACAGCATGATAAATATTTAGTTGTTTTATATCTAAATAATAGGTTATGATAATATTTGCCCAAAATAAATAATAAAGATGTCAAATTATCAAAATCATGCGGGCAGATTTTTAGCAGTAAAGGAGCGGTATGTTAACGCAGTATTGCTTAAAATCCGCTGTCATGTATTTCATATTTGATTTGATAGGGTACTGTGCATGAGGATATTTGTTTTGTCGGATTAGGAGAGACGCTAATGGGCTTTGACTACACACCAATTATCTTATCCCTAAAAGTCGCAACGGCAGCAGTTATTATTGTTGTTTTGTTGGGGATCCCTTTAGCCGGTCATATGGCCAGACGAAATTTTCCGGGGAAGGATCTGGTAGAGGCTTTTGTCACTCTGCCGTTGGTTCTTCCTCCTTCGGTCGTTGGCTTTATTCTTCTTTGGCTGTTCGGTAAGAATGGACCTTTAGGTCAATTTCTGGCCGGTGTTTTTCATGTCAGCGTCGTGTTCAATCTGGCAGGTGCAGTCATTGCTGCGGCTGTAGTGTCATTCCCTATGATGTACCAATCGACGAAAGCTGCAATGGAGGGAGTCGATAGAACGCTGGAGAATGCTGCCCGTACCTTGGGTGCAGGTGAGCTGCGCGTTTTTCTTACCATCACAATCCCGCTTTCCTGGCCGGGTATTGTCTCGGGGTTCATCCTATCTTTTGCGCGTTCTCTTGGAGAATTCGGAGCCACACTCATGATCGCAGGCAATATTCCCGGAAAAACACAAACCATGCCGATTGCGATTTATATGGCCAATGAAGGCGGGGATACTGCAACGGCGATGATCCTGGTTGTGATCATGACGGCATTCAGCTTTTTAGTGATCTTTTGGCTGAACCGTTGGTCAAAAAGGCAGCAAAAAGGATTGATTCAGGAAGAGGGGAGTGAGTAAGTAAGATGCTAAAGGCTAAATTTAATTTAACGCTTCGCCATTTTGAGCTTAAGGCCGAACTAGAAGCTGAGAATGAAATACTTGTCCTTGTTGGACCCTCAGGCTCGGGAAAAACGACGATCTTAAAATGCCTGGCCGGACTGAAAACTCCTTCCCAGGGGATCATTCAAATCAACGACCGCATCGTCTACTTCTCGGAGAATAAGATTGATTGTCCTCCAAAAGAGAGAAGGGTGGGATACGTATTCCAGGAGTATGCCTTGTTTCCTCACATGTCGGTCAGAAAGAATATCTTATACGGGGTAAGCAAGGAAAAGCGTCATGCCAAACCGCGGGCCGCTGAGGATATGATGGAAATGCTTGGCATCCTTCACCTTCAGAACCGTTATCCGCAGCATATTTCAGGAGGAGAAAAGCAACGGGTCGCTTTGGCCAGGGCATTAATGACCGAACCGGAGATCATGCTACTTGATGAGCCATTGTCGGCGCTTGATCAGGAAATAAGAAGCGAACTGCAGCAGGAACTAAAGAAAATCCAAAGCCAGTGGAAAATTCCTTTTGTTCTGGTTACCCATGATCTTACTGAAGCAGAACTGCTGGGGGATCAGATCATCCGCATAGACAGGGGCCAAAGCGTTTCCAATAGAAGACTATGATGCAAAGCTTTGGAGGCATTAATGGCTAAACTCTGTCATTTGTTCTTGAATAAATCGCAAAAATCCTTCCCGCTAAAAACGGAAAGGATTTTTTTAAATTGCTGCCAAAATGTTTATAAATTGTAAACCACCTTATGGGTATATGCGTTTAGAATTTCCGTTTCGGAAACCTTGAAGGGTATTTGCTGTTATCGCGGTTTCGGTGGAATCCTTGCTGCTGGTCAAACCTGCGGGGCTGCCTACTACGCAAAGGCGCTTCCTCGGTCAGCACGATCGGAGCCGTATTTGGCTCCTTCGTCAGTAGTTTCAGCGCAGCGGATAACAAAGTGATAGAATCGTTGTCCTCCAACAATTCTTCCGCCATTTCCTTGTAGCGTAAAATATCTTCGTCCTCAGCAGCTTTAAGAATTTTATCCATGGTCATGCGCTGCTGGCCGACAAGTACGTCGTTAAAGGTCGGCAGAGGCTTGCGCGTAATTCTTCTTTTGGCGACCTGCTCAATCAGTCTTAAATGGCCGATCTCTCTGGGCGTAACAAATGTAATCGCTTGTCCGCCTTTGCCGGCTCGGCCGGTACGTCCGATTCTGTGGACATAGCTCTCAGGATCCTGCGGAACGTCAAAATTATAGACGTGCGTAACGCCGCTAATATCCAAACCTCTGGCCGCGACGTCCGTAGCAACCAGAATTTCCGTTAAACCTTCTTTAAAATGCCGCATAACCATATCGCGCCTGGACTGGGTAAGGTCGCCGTGGATTCCCTCGGCGGAATAACCTCTTTTGCTTAAAGCCTCAAACAGCTCATCGACCCGCCGCTTTGTCCGGCCGAAGACAATGGCCAGATCAGGAGACTGAATATCCAGCAGGCGGCAGAGTACATCGAACTTTTGCTTTTCTTGGACTTCCACGTAATACTGCTCGATTTGAGGGACGACGATTTCTTTGGTTCTCATACTGATAAATTCCGGAGTCTGCATAAAGCGCTGGGCCAGATCCAGAATGGATTTTGGCATCGTTGCCGAGAAAAGCAGCGTCTGCCTTTGTTCGGGAACTTCCTTCAGAATGCTTTCAATATCTTCCACGAAACCCATACTGAGCATTTCGTCTGCTTCATCAAGCACAACCGTTTCAACCTGTTGCAGACGGATGGTCCTTCTTCTCATATGGTCCATCAGCCGTCCGGGAGTCCCCACAATAATCTGCGGCCGGTTTCGCAGAGAACGGATCTGCCGGTCAATATCCTGTCCGCCGTAAATTGGCAGGGACCGGACACCTTTAAACTGACCAATACGGTTCAGTTCTTCAGCTACCTGGATAGCCAGTTCCCGGGTTGGTGTGACCACGAGGGCTTTGATACTTTCTCTGTCAGGATTCATACGCTCAATCATCGGAATCCCGAAAGCAGCTGTCTTGCCTGTTCCGGTCTGGGCCTGCCCGATAATATCCTTGCCTTCCAGGGCAAGCGGGATCGTTCTCTCTTGGATCGGTGTGGTCTCTTCAAAGCCCATTTCAGAAATAGCTTTGGTCAGTACATTACTGAGGCCTATTTCAAAAAAATTTGACATGTACAATGATTCTCCTTTTTTATCGCGTTTACTATTTTATTATGACAAAAACCGCTTCATATCATTTATTTATTTTTATAAATGATAATAAATGAAGCAATCGTTATAATATCTAATCAAACATAATCAAACCTATCTAAACATTTTAGCACATAACTGGAAAACAGGGAAGTTAAATACAACTGTTGAAAGAAACAGGAAAAAAATTACATAAAAATAGAAGCATAAAAGCATAGAGACACTGCTTTCTTTCATGCGTCTATCTTTAATCACGTTCGGTAATTTGCTTTATTGAACATCCACGCGTGCAGCAAATACTTTTTGGCCCTCCACAAACTTCAGGATGGCAGCGCTTTTCTCAGGATTATGGGTTGCGGGATTCACGGTGATTGTACCGGTGATTCCTTGAAAATCTGTCAGGTTTTCGAGGGCTTCTCTGATCTTTTCCGTATCTATGCTGTTCGCCTGCTCAATGGCTGTGATGATCATGTTCGCAGCGTCGTAGCCAAGTGCGGCAAACATATCAGCATCCTGACCGTATTCCTTTTTGTAAGCAGCTGCAAAGTCTGCTAGGCCCGGATCATCCAAAGCGACCTGGTCCACATAATAAGCACTGTTCAGTGCGGTTTTGCCGGCAATGTCAGTAATCGGCCCTGTTCCCCAGCCATCACCGCCAAGGAAGACTGTGTCAAATTTCATTTCACGGGCCTGCTTCATAATCACCCCGGCTTGATTGGCCCATCCGGGGATAAAGATCACATCAGGATTTTGAGTTTTGATTTCTGCAAGCATGACCCGAAAATCCGTATCCTGGCCGGAAGTGTATTCTTTAGAAATAATAATTTGTTTGCCCGCTTTTTCAAAAGTATCCTGAAAACCTGCTGCCAAACTCTTGGCAAAGGTGCCGTTCTGATCGATCATCAGCGCAGCTTTGGACGCATTCAGTGTGTTCAGCGCATAGGAAGCAGCGATTCTTCCCTGGAAAGCGTTGATAAAGCAGCTCCGGAACACCCATTTGTTCAACCCGGCATCGCCGACGGTAATGCTTTCGTCTGTGCCGGTCGGCGTAATCAGCAGCACATTGTTGGCGGACACAACAGGGATTGCTGCAAGCGTATCCGCATTCGTCATCGGACCAAGGATCGCAATGACTTTATCCTGTGTAACCAGTTTGGTGGCCGCTGCGGTTGATTCGGCAGCATTGGACTGATTGTCCGTACTGATGTATTCAATTTGGCGTTTAAGTACGCCGCCTTTTTCATTTGCTTCTTTAATGGCAAGCTTAGCTCCGTTTTCACCGTTGATTCCAAACGCGGCTATTTCTCCGGTCAACTCAAAATTACCGCCAATTTTTATAGTCGCAGTTTGTTGAGCATTGCAGCCGGATACAAGCATCAGACATAGTCCTGTAATCAAGGTGGCAGAACAGATTTGTTTAAATTTCATTCTTCTGATCCTCCTACGTTTCCAACCATTTTAATCGTATAGTTTATCGGGGAAAGTGTCAATAAGAGAATCGTTTTAACAATTAAGTTTGCTTTTTACGATGTTCCTCAGAACACAAGCAAAATTTTTTAAGCTATTACTTTGCCGAGCAGTTTTTTTGTTTCTTCCATTGTCCAATAAGCAAAACTCCGGCAGTAACCAAAGTAATCAAACTATATTTAAGTACCGGATCGCTTACAAAGTTTGCAAGCAAAGGCTCACTGGTAATCATTTTTCCTGCAGTAAAAGCAATGATGGCTGCACCCAGACTAATAATAAACGGAAAACGGTCCATTAGCTTAATAATTAACTTGCTGCCGAATACCATAATGGGTATGCTGATCATTAAGCCAAGTACGACCATGATATAGCTTCCATGAGAAGCTCCAGCAATTGCCAAGACATTGTCGATACCCATGACTGCGTCGGCAATGATAATTGTACAAACAGCCGAAAGTAAAGTATCCTGACATTTTACTTTGTCGTGGTCTTTCTGTTTGGACAACAGTTTAAAGGCGATAAATATTAGAAGGATGCCTCCGCCTAGCATCAGACCTTTGATTTGAAGAAGCCATACAATGGCAATTGTAGCCAGGATCCTGATAATGACAGCCCCCCCGGTTCCCAAAAAGATCGCTTTATTTTGAAGGTTTTTGGGTAAATTGCGACAGGCAAGCCCAATGACAATCGCATTGTCTCCGGCTAGAACAAGGTCAATCATCACAATAGATAATAGGCTTGTTAAGAACTGAGTAATAGATAAACCTAGTATTTCCACTTATCTCACACCTTTCAATTAAGTTTATTTAATTTCATTAAAATCACGGAGACCAATTTCGTTAACCTTAAAAGCAAAATAAAAAGAGACTTTAACCAAAGTTAAAGTCTCGCTAACAACCAAGTTGCCTCAGGACCGGGACATCATCTGTCCGTAATGACGGCCTTGAGTATTAAGCTACTCCCTGTAACAAAGCTATTATAGCAAAGCTACTTGAAATCGGCAAGAATATTTTGATTGTCTCTTAGGCGTTTCAGATAAGCCCGAGCTTCATTTTCTGTCAAGAATACTTCAACCCGGTCGTCCCCGATTTCAGCATCATCCCAGGTAAGAAATCTATCCGGCGAAAGCTTGGTGATATTCCAGCAAGTACCAGTATCGTTGTCTTTAAAGACAGTCGTTGTACTTGTAAGCATATGGCCATAATCATCGAAGCCAAATGTTCTTGCAAAGGTGTCCTTCGTCATCACAACACTCCTTCAGGTCAACAACTTCATTCGCTGAATTTTTTTAAAACTTCATAATCTTTTATTTTAACCGCTGTACTGTGGAAATCAATCATCCCTTCGTCTCGCATTTTACAGAGTTCACGGGAAAGGGAAGGGCGGGATACGTTGATGAAATCGGCCAAATCATTTCGGTTGAGGTTTAACTGAAATGTATGATGGCCTGCCTTCTCATATTCATCGAGTAAGTAGGCGCTGATCTTGCCCCGGAGACTCTTGATTGAAAGGTATTCTACCTTTTTATTAAGCATTAATGCCCTGTTCGATAAGACTTTCAGCATATTCATGATCAATTTCTTATGGCTGATGCATACTTTCTCACAGCAGCCGACAATTTTGTCCTGAGGAAAAAACATCACCGCACAGTTCGATTGGGCGATGACTGTGACCGGCCAGGACTTTGTACCGGAATAGGCGGCCATTTCTCCGAACATTTCTCCGGGGCCGAGAACACTGATTAAAACCCTGTTCCCGGAAACCGTCTCTTTGGTGGAGGAAACATTCCCGCTCAAAACTATACCGATTTTGGAGAGCGTTTCACCAGCTAAGGTCAGGCATTCATTCTTTTTATAATCATAGATCTTTATATCCATACAATGAAGAATACCTAGAATTTCGCTGGGTTCGATCCCGTCAAAC
>JAMPIU010000082.1 GCA_023667845.1 Dehalobacter sp.
GTTTTTAGATACTAATACAATAGATGCCTGATAAAGAATGTTCCTTAACCCCGGTCGGCCCCGCTTGGAAATCCTGGTTTTCCCTTTATGCTGTCCAGAGCTGTTTTCGGTTAGGTTGTAATATACAGGGAGGCTTTCCCCAATAGTTTTTTAAAAACCTTAGGATATTCAGGGAAATACTCGTCTAATATTGCTGCCAGATTATTTTGGGCGGAGTTTAGTTTAGCTTTCTGCTGCCTGCGGGTTTGAGTGCAAACCCGCAGTTCCGCCCAGATTCCTTGGGGTAAATGACATTGAGAAAATCGGCCTTGCCAGGTTAAATTAGCAATAATTAAGGCATCTTTTTTATCGTTTTTTGTAGGTGAATTATCATCGAGTTCTTTTTGCTTTTTGACGTGATGAGGATTTACGATAACCACCGTTATACCTATCTTGAGCAGGTAGCTGGCCAGCGGCTTCCAGTAATGGCCTGACGGCTCCATAGCCACGATTATTTTTTGAGCCCCCAGGCGCTCTTTGACACGATTTATCCTATCGAGTAGACGTATAAATCCGTTTATGCTATTCTGAAAGCTGAAGGCTGTATCTACTTCGAGTCCCATTTTGTTATCCAGCATTCTAGCCCAGTGTGTCCTTTTGGCTATATCCACACCTACTATCAAGGTGTGAATGGCACGTGTCTTAATTAAGTTGTCTGTTCGCTTTTTCATTGGTTTAAGACCTCCCGGTACTTTATTATGGTTGTTTGGCTAACACCTTTGTACCAGGAGGTTCTTTTATTAGTCAACCTCTTTTAAAAACATTACAGGAATACTTTCCGCTGATCCGCTCATCCAATTTCGCACCTCAGCTTCGCTTAGTTTACTGACGACGCTTCGCAATGGAGCAGCAGGTTTCAACACCATGGACTCTGCAGGATGAATTATCGACACTCTGAGCCGGTTTTATAGTAATACAAAAATCACCTTCAGCCTATGGGTTTGATGTCATCATTGGTTTTTCAATCTGCGGATTTCTAAAATAATCGGAGTAATTGTACCTGCCCAACAGTTTAAAAGCTTTCGTCTGCCCATCATAGTCAAACACCAGGATATCGCCGTACAACCCGGAGTTATTATTAGTTTCTACGATAGCTATGC
>JAMPIU010000083.1 GCA_023667845.1 Dehalobacter sp.
CCATCAGTGCTTATTTCACAAATCAGGTCGTAAGCGTTTTCAGTCAGGGTGCGGTACCTTTCATTGGTGTCGCTGAGTACCTGGTGGGTATGCTGCAGTGACTCCAGCATCGTATTAGCGGATACGGCCAGTTGGGTGAGCTCATCATTACCTGACGCCTGCAGTCGCATCGAATGGTCACCGCATTTGCTGATCATGCTGAAGCTCCGGCTGAGTTTTGCCAGCCTGGAAAGCACGTTCTTTTGCAACAGCAGGACTACCACCACGCCAAAGACAACGACAAATAACACAAGCGAAAACAGCAGCAGCCTTAAACTGTTCAGACCCTGTTGGTATATCTCCCTTTCCATTTCAACCTGCAATGCCAGCGCCGGTTCGCCGAAAACATCTTTTAACAAGCCGTAACCATAAATATCATCCCCGTTTAATGGTTGGGCAATAATGGGAATGTCTTCTCCATCACTCTCCAGTTTGGATTTAATATCCGGCGCCAACTCTGTTCCGCCAAATCTCGCAATGTTAATATTTAAGCGGGTTTGTTCAGCAATGCTAAATAGTTCTGTTTCGTCCAGATAACGGCCCATTATCAGAGCGCCCCTTACAGGACCGCTTTGATCGCTTTTTACGATAGGCGCTGAGGCGAGCAGCATGGGGCCTTCTTCAAAAACATATACGCCTGAAATATCTCTTTCCGCTGAATCGTGCCGCCAGAGCATTGTATCTTCAGCCAACTTATTTTTAAGATTATACGGCAGCGGTATTTCTTTCATATTGTTATAGTCAAAAGCCCGGCCAAAAACTATCTCACCGGATGAATTGACACAGAGGAACAGGTTTAATCTGAGATCTTGAAAGGTTGTGTCCGGGATATTGTTTTCAACATATTCGCTGTTTTTATCTTCAATAAAATCGTATGTGGCGTCCCATGTCGCCCAGTCACTGGCGTTTGAAGCAATCTGGTCCGTTCTGTCAGATATGGCGCTTAAAACCCTCTGCACATTCCTTCTGGCATCCTGGTTTTCCAGGTCCGCATAGTCCTTCATCATTATGTACCTTGCTGAACCGTAAAACAACATAATCAGGCATAAAAAAGTAATCCCGATGATCAGTATTGTTTTTTTGCTTAAG
>JAMPIU010000084.1 GCA_023667845.1 Dehalobacter sp.
TTTCATCTTGCATAAAATACGGTAGAGTCCGCAGCAGAAAGTCAGGCGCGGGGATGAAATCTGCGTCAAAGATGGCAATGTACTCTTCCTTGGTTTGTTGCAAGCCTGCCTGTAAAGCACCGGCTTTGAAGCCTTTTCTGTTTTCACGACGCAGCACCTGAATATTAAGGTGCCTTTGTTTATATTCCTCAACAATTTTATCGATTTCAAGTGAGGTGTCATCAGTTGAATCGTCAAGTATCTTGATGTTCACTTTTTCAATGCCGTAAGATTCAGCCATCACGGCACAGGCTTTCACCAGGCGGTGAACCACATATCTTTCATTGTAAATCGGCAAATGAATTGAAACGGTTGGACGATTGGCTTGAAATTCCGGCAAGGTTGGCTTTTTGTACTTGCGCGTCGACGAAAGTAAATAATAATGATTAAACCCGTAAACAAAGAACATCAAGGTCAGTATCATCGATAGAACAAAGAAAAAAAATTGCATGAACCTCCTGCCTCAACTACATAACTAAGTCGAAGAGATTTTGGTGTCGGGAAGTTATTAAAGTCTACTCCAGTAAGTGGGGTTGAGCAAACAGACCTTCCTTAATTAGTAGGATACTTTTCATAATGTGATTTTACTCAATATCTCGAAATCGAAACATGTATTGGGCATGTCTCAGATGAACCATCTTGCTGGGCACGCTGTGGTAGCTAATCATTGTTCGTGTAGTATGACGTTTTATGAATAAAATCAAGTACCACTACGTAGTCTTATAGGTAGAGGCACCCTTGATCGTTTCTCCTTTATGGAACATCCTGATGGCGTGATTTATGCGGATAGGTCGTATGCTGCATAACTATCGACGAAGGACCTCGCACATTGCAAAAATGCCTAAAATTCTCATTGATTTCAAGGCTGTCCATCCTTTATTGTTACCTTGAAGGGCGCTCCTTCGAAGATCTTGATCGTTTCGGGGTCAATGGGAATGACCACTTCACTTATGTCCTCAACCGCGAAGAATAATGGAAGATCGGTTCCCGTATTGGTCCCAAAACTCCACTGATCGCGGGGACTTCCAGCCAGGGCACCTTTATCATATAGTTCACCCGGATAAAACCATTCT
>JAMPIU010000085.1 GCA_023667845.1 Dehalobacter sp.
GAGAATTTCGTCTTTATCCTTAAAGTAAAGGTAGATGGTCGTTGGCGAATAGCCAATGCGGCGTGCCAGTTTCCGCATGGAAAAATTCCCATAACCATCCAAGGAAAAAATCTCACGAGCCGCCTCAAGAATGTCACGTCGGAACTCTTCTTTTTTTGGGAGACATTTGTCAATCATGTGACCAGCTTAACGGCGTTAAGTAATGCGTTCACAAACTACTAAAACAACGTGTAAGAGTCAATGATTTATTAAACAGCGCATAGTATGACAAAAATTTATTAGAGAGCAGCAGAAAAATGCCGGCAAATAGTAAGGTCTTGCAAAAAATGACAAATACCAAGTTGTTACATGGATTATTCAAAGTGAGAAGACGGGAAAACCTTCCATGCCAGATAAAACAAAGGAGCACCCGCTAGTGCAAGGTGCTCCTACTATTTTCCGCATCATTTGGATATATTATTGTCAGTAGGCATAAAGGACAGAAATATTGGCCTTTTCCTGCGGGTTTGTCTCCCTTTCGGCCCGCACCTCGATCCGGTAGGTGGTGGGAATGGTCAAGCCGCCACCCTCGATATCAGCGGATTCGACGACATTTTCACCTTTGCGCAGGTTCGGCATATCAGCCTTGTCGGTATTTCCTTTGATGGGTGTGCCAACGATTTTCGTGTAGACCTTGTAACCGGTCGGTTGGATAAATTTGCTCGTATCTAGTGTCGATTTGAGCACGAAGGTCATGTCGGGATGGTCTCGGGGATCAAGAGTTTTGCTGCAGCCGGATCCCCAGTTATTCGTGGAATTGTCAAGCTTCTGCTGCAAACAGGACAGGTTTCCCAAGGTCAGACTAAGGTTACTGTTCGAAGCGTAACTTGTCAGGAGTTCCTTAACGCCGGATGTATAGTTGCCGAATATGGCGCTGTTGAGTTTCGGGATAAACTCGTTCACCGAAAAGGATGTGCCGCCATAGGCTGCCTCAAGGACGGTTTTATAGCGTTTTTGCGAGGCCGACATTTGCAGACCGGTTGTCACGTAATATAACAAAAGCATGATAATGGCCAACGAAATCAAGGTCAGCATCAGCGCGGTAATGAGAGCCGCACCC
>JAMPIU010000086.1 GCA_023667845.1 Dehalobacter sp.
TGCGTTCCAAAAACATGACGGAGGAAGAGCGACGGAAAGCCATCAAAGATTTTGCATTGAAGAAAGGACTGTTCATCGCTTTGTTTGCAGGCGTCATGAGTGCCTGTTTCAGCCTGGGGCTGAGTGCCGGTATTCCGATTAAAGAAGCAGCCATTGCTGGTGGAGCAAAGGAGCTGTTCGCACAAAACCCTGTGACGCTGTTGGTAACCATTGGCGGATTGATGACCAATCTGGTCTACTGTCTTTTCATGAACCATAAGAATAAAACAGGCGGTGAGATAAAACGTTCCTCGAAAGCCGTTTTAATCAACAATATCCTGTTCTGCGCTTTGGCCGGTTTACTATGGTACTCGCAATTCTTCGGTTTGGGCATGGGGCAAAGTTTCTTTGAGCCGGGAAGTGTGATGATGGCTTTTTCGTGGAGTATCCTGATGTCGTTGAACGTGATTTTCAGCAATGGCTGGGGCATCATCCTGAAAGAGTGGAAAGGGGCCGGACGGAAAGCAGCTGCTTTCTTGATTCTAGGCATGGCAATGCTGATATTCTCATTAATTATTCCAAATTTATTTTAAGAAAGTATGATGAAATAGCCCTTGTATCCCCATTTCATCCTGTCTTCAACAATGGTATAACCCGGTTCCGGCTGAAAATAGAACAGGCCGGTCGGCCGGGTTATACATTGACTTGATTTTTTTTGTATATTTACTGCCCGACAATCTGAGAAATATGCAAATCTAATAACAAAAACATGAGATATAACGATTTCGGAATCGATTTCAAATACCTGCTTGTCAATGCCCGGGATGAAAAGTTCGGGCTGACGGTTAACACGGTAGGCTTTCAGCCTATTGCTCCCCACACCTTGTATCCTTCCACGGAACACCCCAAGAATTATTATTTCAAACCGGGAAAAGGACGTATCTTATCGGAATACCAGATCGTATACATCAGTAAGGGAAAAGGTTATTTCACCTCAGAATCGACCAAAAGAACAAGTATCTCCAAGGGTCAGGCGATCCTGTTATTTCCTGGACAGTGGCATACCTATTGTCCACTGAAAGAGACCGGATGGAATGAATATTATATTGGTTTTGAAG
>JAMPIU010000087.1 GCA_023667845.1 Dehalobacter sp.
CGAACGGAAAGCTGATTCTGGGCCCTGGAATTGAGATCACTGAGAATGATGTCGAAGAAGCCGGAAAAGCTATTGGGGCAATCCGGGCTGCCCATATGACCCTGATCGTTGAATCCGGAATTAAGTACGAAGACCTGGAGTACGCATATATGTCAGGAGCCTCCGGAGCCTATGTGGACGCTGAAGATGCACGCAGGCTTGGGGCCGCACCGGGATATGCAAAAAAAATTGTCCAGTTCGGAAATACCTCGCTTGCGCTTGCCAGGGAACTTGTTCTGGAAAAATCCAGGCTGGATGACGTAATTTCGATTGCAAAGAAAATTACTGCCGACCACCTTATGATGGCGACCAGCGAGACTTTCAACAATTTCTACCTCTGCGAGCTTTCCTACTGGACCCAGGGCATGCCCCTTGAGATGTACGATCAGATGCTTGAACTCTACGGCCTGCCTCTCCTTCCGAAAATTCTTGAACACATAAATATTGAAAAACGAGTCAGTAAAGACATAGAACAGGTAGGACCAGGCGGGCTTGCCATCCTCAAAGAAATAGGCATAATCCTCGAAGTCCCGGTGGAAAAGTGCATCTACTGCAAAAAATGCGTAAAAGAATGTCCCGAAGCTGCTCTTGAAATCGTAGAAAGAGACGGCCAGAGAATCGCAAAATATGACAGCCAGAAATGCCTTGGAACAAGCTGTCGTCGCTGTGTCAGCATCTGTCCCGAAGACGCTATCGATATAGCGAAACTGCAAATTACATCGAAATAAACTATGGCGGGAATTAGATTCCCATTAATTTTTCTTACTTTTCACCTTCTCTTCACTTGGCGCAACCGTTGACCCGCAACCGTTGACCCGCAACCGTTGACCCGCAACCGTTGCGCCGGTTGATCACACCGAATAGGGCTTAAGGATAAGGATCTCAAACTCAAAGGTTGCAAGGGTTTTCGATCAAACCTTTTTTGAAAAGGTTTGCGGTCAAGCCTTTTTTTAAAAGGGTTGTGATCACGCCGGATAAATTTTGGGGATAAGGCTCTCAAACTCAAACATTGCTATGAGTTTTCGATCAAACCTTTTTGAGAAGGTTTGCAGGTAAAT
>JAMPIU010000088.1 GCA_023667845.1 Dehalobacter sp.
GCCTGGCCTTTTCGTCTACGCCTGCCAAATGCCGCTGAACAAGTTCGAGCTGTTTATGCTGTTCATTCCGGTCCGACCTGCCCAATCCCTGACTGATTCCGCTGATCACCAGCCAATCGTCTTCTGTCAGGCAGGTTTTCCGGCGGTGCGTTTCAATACTTTTTTTCCAGGCCTGAGAAGCATTCTCTCCGTCTCTGATCCATTCCTCAAGACTGGCAAAAAACAGCTGCCAGGGAGGACCAGTTCTTTCCTTAAGTACCTGGAAAGCATCCGGCAGGGGTGTTGCTCCCCAGTATATCTCCGTATCCAGTAACGCCAAGGCATTGATCATTTCCCTGATTTCCTGCGGACGTTTCTTAATTTGATTTGCTCTGATAATCCCCAAACAGCCAAACCCGATAATTAGCCCAAGATAACCTGCAACTAGCATCTTTCCACCCCCGATGGCCCTCATACAGCGGATCGATCAACGCGTAAAACATTCCTCATATAACGACCCTCTTGGCTTAAGACTAATCTAAGCAAACTTATCATCAGTCTGTGGTGCACAATTCCGCTGTGAGCGGAGCATGATGCGGAGCGCGGCTTTTTGACGGCCACGGATGGCCTAATGTCGGCGATGCCATGGAAGGCAAGAAGCGACTCGCCAAGGATGGCGCAACAGCCGAAAAGCGGTATTGTGCCCCACAGACTTGCCCAAAAAATAGTTCAATCGTTTATGAGATGAATCTGAGCGTAGTACTAATGTCGCGATGCCATGGATAGTTTATTAAACAAATTGACGCCGCTCGCCATGTCATAAACGGCTTCCACCGTGCCTGGACCGTTTGCCCTGCTTAACACAACAACCCTTTCAAAAGTCTCTCTATTCAGCAATTCCCTAAGATGGGCCCTTTTTTGCAGTTCGTCCAGGGAACCGGCATGGACCGTAGCCAGAATTTTTACGCCGCAGCGAACGGCTTCCCCAAGTGCCGCGGCATCTTCCGGCCCCCCCAGTTCATCGACAGCAACCACCTCAGGCGCCATTGACCTAATCAGCATGATCAGTCCCTGAGCTTTGGGACATCTGTCCAGTACATCTGTGCGGCAACCAAGATCGAAAGAAGGAATGCCCTGCCACATCCCGGCAATTTCACTTCTTTCATCAACCACGCCGACGGTATGACCTTTTAGTTTTAGCTGAGGTACACCGTTACTGAGATTTTTAACTAAAAATCTCAGCATTGTGGTCTTCCCTGCTCTCGGAGGTGAAACAAGCAAAGTATGGCAGACTGTGTTTTCCTGATTGATCAGTAAGCCCAGCAATTCCGGAACGATCATTTCCGGCTGTCTCGCTAAACGAATATTCAAAGCGGAAATATGGCGCATGATCCTGATCTTGCCATGTTCAACGACTGTTTCTCCGCTTAATCCCACGCGGTGCCCACCGGGCAAAGTCAGAAAACCCTGCCGTAATTCCTCCTCAGCGGCATATACAGAACTGAAGGTCATTTTCTCCAGCGTTTCCAATAGGTCTTCGCGCTTGACAATATATGCTAGATTCTTTGTTCCGGTTTGCCCCGCCGAAGTACAGAAATATTCCCTGGTTGCTGTTCTGAAGAGGATAGGCTGGTTGATTCTGAGACGAATTTCTTCAATATTTTCCGTGTCGGGTAAAGCCCCTGCCGCCTTACGGATCATTCCGCCCAGCTGTTCCCCAAACCAACGGATAATCCCTTCACCCTCTGATTCCGGATTAAAGAGTACATCATTTTTATTCCTAGGAACTTCCGTTAAAGGTGAAGCAAAGCTTACCTTCATGTTTTAACCTCCTCTGTATTAGAAGGTATGTCCTAAAAAACGTTTTTAGAATTACCAGTTTGTTCGGAGAAAATAAAAAACGACCTCAATGGTCGTCTTAGGAAAATTGAACATGAAAAGCTCCTTGCCAAAGGATAAATCACCTTGAGTTTCCTTTCTACATATCCTACATGAAAAGGAGTAGGAGGTGCTCTATGCTTATTCATGTCGTCAAAGCGAATCAAACTTTGGATCAGATTGCAATTACATATCGGGTCTCGCCGGCATCAATCATAAGCGTGAACGGACTTGTTGAACCTGTACAACTGCTGACCGGATTAGCATTAGTTATACCGACTGAAGATGTCTTCCATACTGTGAAATCGGGAGAAACATTATGGAAAATTGCCCAGATTTATGGAACGACCGTACAAATCATTCTCCAGAACAATCAGATTGCTAACCCTGCCAATATTTATCCTGGCCAGCTGATCACCATTCCTGCCAGGCGGCATCGCGTTCTCGCTGGAGAGACTTTATGGTTTATTGCTCAAAAATATCAAGTCTCTTTACAAAACCTCATTAAGGTCAATAACATTACGAACGCCAATTTGATTTATCCGGGCACTGTACTCATGATCCCGCGTAAACCTCGGCCAACCATCGATGTCAATGGCTATATCTATCGTTTCAGTCAGGATGCGGTTGCTACTGTCAATCGGGAAGCTGAACATCTTACATATTTAAGTCCTTTCGCCTACTTGATTAGAGAGGATGGAAGCCTGCAGACAATCGAAGATCTTCCGCTCATTCAAGCTGCCATAGCAAAAAAGGTTACCCAGATGATGTCTATTACCAACTTTACGTCGACTACGCGTGGAGAAAATCTTGCTCATCTTGTCTTGACCAATACGGAAGCCATTAATCGGTTAATGACAAATGCCATCAATATCATGAAAGAAAAAGGTTATCGGGGACTTAACATTGATTTTGAAAACGTACTTCCCGAAGACAGGGAAGCTTATAACGCTTTGCTTCAAATAGCAGTTACCCGTCTTCATGCAGAAGGGTTCTTCGTTTCAACGGCTTTAGCGCCAAAATTAAGCGCAGAGCAACGGGGATTGCTCTATGAGGCGCACGATTATCCCGCCCATGGCCGAATTGTCGATTTCGTTATTCTTATGACCTATGAATGGGGTTGGCGCGGCGCTTCACCACAGGCAATCTCTCCCTTGAATCAAATCAAACGGGTTTTGGATTATGCTGTTTCAGTTATTCCAAGAGACAAAATCTTTTTTGGCTTTCAGATTTATGCCAGGGATTGGCTTTTGCCGCATGTCTCCGGCCAAATTGCCGAAACCTTTGGGATGGATGAAGCAATGTCCAGAGCCCTTCGATATCATGCTGAGATCCAGTATGATACGGTTACCCAGTCCCCTTTCTTCCGGTATACGGATACGCAGGGAAACAGTCATGAAGTGTGGTTTGAGGATGCCCGCAGTGCCCAGGCCAAATTTGATACCGTCAAAGCTTATGGATTAAGAGGCATCAGTTATTGGGCTTTAGCCTATCCCTTTCCTCAGAACTGGGCTTTGCTGGAAGATAATTTTACGGTCCGGAAATGAGGAAATGAGAGATTCCTCAAATAGATTCTTGCGTTTCACAAATAATAAAGGGTTGTTGCTCAAGAAATTACTTGCCCAACAACCCTTTTATTCTAATTATTCTTCTTGTAATAGAAAAGATGATTAAGCCCGGGAAACATACGCTCCGCTTCTGGTGTCGATAATCAGGACATCGCCTTCATTCACAAAGAACGGTACTTGAACCGTAGCACCGGTCTCGACAGTCGCCGCTTTGGTACCGCCTGTGGCCGTATCACCCTTGACTCCGGGCTCACATTCCGTTACTTTAAGCACAACTGTATTGGGAAGGTCTACACCAATGACTTCGCTATTATAGAGCAGGACGCCAAGGTTCATATTTTCTTTGAGCCACTTGACTTCCTGGCCAATTTGAGCCCCGGTCAACATAATTTGTTCATAGCTTTCATTATCCATCACAACAAATTGATCACCGTCTTTATACAAATACTGCATCTCACGGCGATCCAGACGGGCTCTGGGAACTTTCTCCCCGGCATTGAATTTCTTTTCGACAACGCCGCCCGTTCTGACATTCTTAACTTTGGCACGTACAAAAGCAGCGCCTTTTCCAGGTTTCACGTGTTGGAATTCGACTATCTGAAATATATCGCCATCCAGTTCAATAGTCACTCCGGTTTTAAAATCGTTTGAAGAAATCATTTTGCTGATCCTCCTATAATATTGTAGATTCTTTTATGTATCAATAACGGATACAAGTAATACCACTAATCAATAATAATGCACTGCTTTGCGGTTTGTGTCAAGACTTCCGAACCAGAATTTGTGACTAACGCGACATCTTCAATTCTGACGCCGCCCCAGTCAGGGATATAAATTCCGGGTTCAATCGTAAGTACCATCCCCGGTTCAAGTACCGTTTCATCACGGGTATTTAAATACGGCGTCTCATGGATCTCGATCCCGAGGGAATGCCCCAGACTGTGACCGAAATATTCACCGTAACCGGCACGTGTAATTACTTCTCTGGCTGCTGCGTCGACATCTTTAGCCTTAACGCCGGGCTTCAGAGCTTTAACCCCGGCCAGCTGCGCCTTGAGCACAATATCGTAAACTTCCAGGTGCTTGCTCTCAGGCTTTCCCAAAAACAGCGTCCGCGTAAAATCGGAACAATACCTTTGGTAGATCGCTCCAATATCCAGCGTTAAAAATTCCCCTTTTTGTATCTTTTTGCCGGAGGCCGTACCGTGCGGCAGCGCGGAACGTGTTCCCGAGGCCACAATATAGTCAAACGATCGGCCGCTGGCACCCATTTTCCTTTGGCAGAATTCCAGTTCCAACGAAAGCTCTTCTTCCGTCATTCCCGGATATATCTTGTCCAGTGTCTGGACAAAGGCCTGGTCCGTGATTCTAACCGCCTGGCGGATCAGCGCAATTTCTGTTTCATCCTTAATTTGCCGGAGCTTCTTAAAGATCACGGAGGCATTTTTAAATCTATGCCCACTTAGAGCCTGCTGCAGTTTCTGGAAATCGCCCAGGGACAAAGCCTCTTCCTCAATTCCTATCACGAACAGCCCTTTAATCATTTCCCCGATGACTGCATAGGGATCTCCGGTCACTTTGATAATTTCAAAACCCGGGGCTTCCGCCGCGGCTTGTTCAATATACCGGAAGTCTGTGAATAGAATGGAACGGCTGGATTCGATCAGCAAGGTTGCACTGGT
>JAMPIU010000089.1 GCA_023667845.1 Dehalobacter sp.
ATTCAAAATCCGTACCTTATACTGTTACAAATGCGACTGTACTGATAGATACCGCACCCGTAATTACTCCAATCGGCTCTAAATCGGTCAATGAAAAAAGCACCCTGGCCTTCAAAGTAAGCGCCAAGGATGCAGACGGCGACCGCCTCATTCTTACAGCTTCAGGAGTGCCTCAGGGTGCAGTTTTCAATACAACATCAGGAAACTTTACCTGGACGCCGGAGAGAGGACAGGCTGGAATTTACACAATTACGTTTAAGGTAAGCGACAGTTACCTCACAGATTCACAAAACGTCACTGTAACAGTAAATAAACTGAATAACCCACCGGTCATCAGTTCTTTCGAACCTCTGAACGGGTCGTCCTTCAGTGAAGGTGAAAGGATCGGGATTTCAGCAAACGCATCAGATGCGGAAGGGCAGGCCCTGAATTACTCAATCAGGATCGACGGAGTGGTGTACACTACTGATACGGAATATGTATGGGAAACAGACTATTCCAGCAGTGGAAACCACACTATAGAAGTGGCTGTAAGCGATGGGATTGATGAGGTGAAAGCTCAGCGCACCGTTTTCATAAGCGATTGTCACCCACGCTGGGATGTCAATGAGGACGGCGTAGTGAACATCCTGGACATAACCAGAGTCAGCCAGACGTACGGCACAACCGTAAACAAGCCTTACCCTCGACACGATGTCAACCAGGATGGAGTTGTCAATATACTTGACCTCACTCTGGTAGGAAACCATTTCGGCGAATATGTGAAGTAAAAGAAGCAGGCACAGGAAATCACACCTGTGCTTCTTCTATTCTGCTTTTTAATAAAATAACAGAAATTAGAGGAGTCTCTGTAAATGTAAAAACTGGGGGAATTTGAGACTTCTGCCATAAAACAACCAAAAATGATTGATAAAAAGCAGTTAGAAACTAATAAAGAAAATAAAAACTAGATTTTAACCTGTAAAAACAAAATGGGAGTGGGATAAATGAGAAAAGTTATTATTAGCTTAATTGCATTAATTGCAATTCTTGCCTTTTTAAGTTCAACTGCAGCAGCTGCATCAACTGTAACACTTCAACCGTCATCAAAA
>JAMPIU010000090.1 GCA_023667845.1 Dehalobacter sp.
GCCAATTCACAAATGGTCCGTCCAAATACTTCCGTATAAGTCGGCGGCGCATTCTTTTTAACCATTTCACCCGTTTCTTTGGAAAATGGCCCTACCCCATGGAAGATATCCGGGCTTTGCTTGGCCGGCTCATACCCATTGCCTTTACAGGTCTTAATGTGAACCAGAACCGGACCTTTTTTTTGTTTGGCCTGGTGGAGAACCTTTTCCAGTGACGCAATATCATGTCCATTAATTGGCCCGAGATAGGTCAGGCCCAGCTCCTCGAACAACAGACCGGGTACCAGGAAATATTTAATGCCGTCTTTAGCCCTTCCAGCTGCTTTAGCCATGGAGGACCCAATACACGGGATATTTCTTATGAATTTTTGGACATCTTTCTTCCTTCTGTCGTAAGATGGATCTGTCCTGATCTTGTTCAGATACGAAGACATTGCGCCGACATTCTGGGAGATAAACATTTCGTTGTCATTTAAAACAATAATTAAATTGCTGTCGCTGTTACCGGCATGATTCATCGCTTCATAGGCCATCCCGCCGCTCATTGCCCCATCACCAATCACAGCAATGACATGATAATTTTCTTTCTTAATGTCCCTGGCTTTGGCGAAACCCAGTGCAGCTGAGATGGAAGTGCTGGCATGTCCGGTATCAAAACAGTCGTATTCGCTTTCCTCTCTCTTCGGAAATCCTGCCAAACCGTGAAATTGCCGGATCGTCTTAAAAGTTTCCTTCCTTCCGGTCAGAATCTTATGAACATAGGCCTGATGACCAACATCCCAGATAATCTTGTCGGTTGGAGTGTCAAATACTCTATGCAGCGCCAGGGTCAGTTCCACAACGCCGAGGTTTGATGCCAGATGACCGCCATTCACTGAAATAATATCTATCATTTCCTGACGAAGTTCTTCAGCCAAAACTGTCAGGTCACTTTCGCTTAAGCTTTTCAGGTCGGTCGGAGAATCAATTTTGTCCAGAAGCCGCAAATTATTTTCCTCCTCGTTTGTTTTTTGTCATGCTCAGTCCGGTTACCTTTTCCACACTGGCAATCACTCTGCCGGTCATATCAACA
>JAMPIU010000091.1 GCA_023667845.1 Dehalobacter sp.
ATCAATTTCTTTTTCAACATGCGTGTCTCCTTGAAGGTATGGTGACGACTCCAGGTCTGATGAGCGTGTTTACCTGCCGTATCTGAGATGCCGCTGATATAAATTCACTTATTAGCTGGCCGCTGTCAAGCAGTAACTATTACTTCAGCAATTAAACATCACACCTTGATGATCAGGGGCACGGCGTGCCCTGCCCAGTTTTGGCGAGGCACGCCGTGCCCCTGTTTACCAGTCATATGTTTCATACCCCCGTACTACCTATTTTATAGGGAAATCAGCTAATCAAGGATCTGTCGCAGATATTGTCGATCAACACCTTGCTTCGATATTGAAAAGATGGTGTGGCAAGTTGGTAAATATTGCTACTTTTCCTTTATAAATTAAAGTTATTCCTGTTTTAGTCGAAAATATATTTGTCATTGAATTGTTACAATCTCATATAAGCAACAGAGCGTGATAGCCGGAGCGGAGACAGTTTGACGGGGGAGGAATATGTTCAAGAGAAAACTTACAGTTAAAGTATTGGCAATTCTCGGTAGCACCCTGACAATCGGTTTTGTTACTTTAGGGTCGATTGCCATCTGGCTTCAGTTTAAGTCGACCATGGATTTGCAGCTGAAAAATACCCGGAATGTGGGATCGATCATTATTCGGGATATTGATGAATACATGATGAAAGGTGATTCGGCAGAGGTTTACAAATATATTGCGGAAGCAAAACAGAAAAAATTTCTTATGGACCTGAAGATCTTCAATACCGCAGGCAAGGAACAGGACGCTGCGGGAGCAGCTTCGGTTAATAACACTGTTCTCCAGGCCTTGAAAAGCGGCAGGAGCATAGAATTTGAGCGGATTGATAACGGAATCCACACCATGAATGTGGCCGTTCCGCTGGAAAACGAGCAACGCTGCCAGGGGTGCCACGATGCCGGGCTCAAATATCTGGGCGCCGTGCTTCTGAAGACCTCGATTCAGGACGGTTATGACAGTGCACGCAAGCTCACCTACCTGCTGCTGGTGACAGGCTTGTTCTTTTTTGCCGCCATGCTCGGCAGTA
>JAMPIU010000092.1 GCA_023667845.1 Dehalobacter sp.
TACTCCGATTTTTTCTGAAGCTGGAAATCACTGAATTGAGCAAAGATGGGCGCGTGCAATTTACTGAAGAATATCGCCGGCAATTGTTTGAGAGCCAAACCAAGGCTCGTTTGCAGTATATGAATTCAAAGGACGCGCGCGATGAATTGCGAGATGCGATAAAGGAGTTAAAAAAATAATTATGAGCGATCAACCATTACTAATCACAAAAGTTGGTCTTAGTAAACTTTTCCTTTGGATGGAAGCTGAACGATTAGAGAGCTATCCTGAGGCTTTTTCTAAACTTGAGTATGGTAGGGTTTATACAAAGAAGACATTAGCCACCGATGCAATCGGACTAATCGCAGCAGAAACCGGAAAATTTGTGCGGGGTGATTTTCTAAGCAACTTATATGGATTAGAAGTAGCCACTGACGATAAAATCCTGATTCGAGGAATAAATGCCTTACGTCAAGTATCTACGGGACAATATTCACCTTCGTTACAAGCGATTGAAATTGGACAGGCATATGCGCAAAAGGATAAAACTGCTTGGCTGCATGGTTTAACGAAATTGGTCGCGTGCTATGAGATTCGCACTAGATTACTACTTTATTTATTGGGTAAAGCAGGGGGAATACTGACTTTTCCGGGTGGTGATTTCTTTGGATCGCGTTCCAGCCATGCTGCCCTTAGCGGCTTCGGGGTTGATATCCCATTATTTGCTGACAATTCAAAACAATTCAACCAATTGCTTCAAGAATATCGTTGGATTGCCCTCGGTTGCTGGTGGGAAAATGAAATAAACTCTCGTAACATGCAACTAGACCATGACTTTCGGTTTGAGGGCTTAAGAGAGAGTAATCCACCGACCAATTGGTTAAATACTCGCCTAAAGAATAGCTTATTTTTAATGAAGTATCTGGGGATCTTAAAAAATCAAGCTGGTGGATGGGAGGTTGATCCAGTTCAAGCCACTACAGTTTTTGGTGAGGATATCGCCCAAGATTTTGTTGAGGTTGAGTTTGACCGTTCACCATTACAACATCTGCAAGAATGGCAGGCTAACTTAAAGGA
>JAMPIU010000093.1 GCA_023667845.1 Dehalobacter sp.
AAAAATCCTTCTTTGTGGACATATTTATGAACCTCCAGGTGAATAATGCCTATAAACACTTCCATTGAATGCGAAAGTTGACTTGTTCACTCAACTGTTTCGCCAAGCTTTTTGTAAAGCCTCATCAAGTAAGCAACACAGGCGGGTTCGTCGCCGAGGGGCCAGGGTTTGCCGTAAGCTTCCCAGACGGCTTTGTCGTTGGCGGTGTGGGCTTTGCGAAGTTCGGGGGGCATGGTGAGTTCGTCGTATAAGTCTGCCAGGCTGGCTTCCGGGTAGAGTTCGCGCGCATCCAGTATTGCCTGGGCAGTTTGTTCGATTTTCTCTTTTTGGGTAGCAGTTGGATTTGGCCAGGGAAAGTTGTTGTAGACGATCTGAGCGGAGTAACGGTATCGCATCTCCAATCGACCAGCAACCGTTCGCATCCATGCCATGTGAGTAGATGATGTAATTACACCAAACTCAAACAATGAAGCATCTGGAATCATCAAGTTTTGATCTCCACAAATTACATCAGGTTGGATGAAACCCATCGGGACATATCTACGGTTTTCTGATGATACTCTGGGAACTAAGATGTATTCAGTGTCCGGCTGCCGAATCTCCTGAAACAACATGGGTGTCTTAGCATCTTCACGAGTCGCAGCCTTAGTACTTGACAATCTAAACTCACGAATACTAGCAATTCTATTCATAATAGTAGGTATCTTTGAATATCTGATAGGAGAAATTGCTTTGAGCCAGAGACAATAACGAGGAATATTCTGGATATATTCCTTTGAACCCAAAAATGGCCGAATTAGATCGAATGCTTCAGGATAAGTCTTAACAAATTCTTGTTTTTGGCCTTCAGTGAAAAAGAAATTGCCATTGTCGGTTGGTTGACTTCCTTTGGTCATTATCGACACGTTGGATAATGGTTTACTTCTGCTTGCGACAAATACATCAGGTGCATCAAGCAAATATGGGTTTATCCTTTTTACCTTTTTTTCAGAACCATCACTTAGGAAAATTCTCTTATCGTTATGTTCGTTCCAACTAAAACCCACAATTAC
>JAMPIU010000094.1 GCA_023667845.1 Dehalobacter sp.
ATTGGGAACCCATTGATACCATCAACCCAAAGGAGGACTAAGACATGGGCCAAACATTAGATATGCTGCTTGCGGCTGACCCGACAAAAATTAAGGATATTCCAACCGGTAAGGTTGAAATTAAGCGGCTTTCAAAAAAATTAGGGCAGCCTTTTTATATTAGCTTTAGAGCCGCAACTATTGATGAATTAAAAGAAATCGGAGAACTGGCTGACGGCAACGAAGGCGAAGAGATGAAGTGGGCAATTTACAAAATGTCTGCTGATCCCGATTTTAAGACCAAGGAACTCAGGGAGAGGTACGGCACAACCAGGCCGGTTGATATCGTATCAAGCATCCTGTTAGGTGGCGAAATCCTGGCTGTCTACAATGCCATAATGAAGCTTTCAGGTTTTGAAAAAGGAAACCTGAATATTGAAGAAGTAAAAAACTCATAAATTCAGACGGGCTTGCAGCCATGATTCATTATTACGTTCAAAAAGGCCGTTTGCCGTCTGAGATATACAACGCATCTGAAGGCGAAAAGACGTTTTTGTATGCATCCATGTTAAAAGAACTGGATGAAAATTATAATAGCCCTGGAGGATGTCCTTTATTTGCCAAATAATAAAGCTAACAGCGCCAGCAGGGCGCTTTTCTCATGCCCTTATAAGGGGGTGAAACTTTGATATTAGGTGCATCGATTCGTTTAAAAGACCAATTTTCAAGCACCATGACCAAGCTGCATAAAGATACAAACACTATTACAAGCAAAATAAAAATCCTTGGCAGTATGACTGTTCGCCCTGTGATTGCTGTAACAGACAAGGCCACTAAAGCCATTGGTAAGATTAAAGACGGCTTACTATCTTTAAAAGGTCTCGCGGCCACCGCCCTTGCCGGGCTCGGAGTTGGTAAGGTTGTTGGTGCCGGGATGATGTTGGAGCAGCAACAAATATCCATGCAGCATTTTATAGGTATTCAAAACAAGGGTATGGATGCTGCGGAGATAAAAAAACAGGCTGATGAATACGTCAACTGGCTTAGAAGCTATGC